>JAFVCR010000013.1 GCA_017479035.1 Kiritimatiellia bacterium
AACGCTCGAAGGGCCGCGATTCAATCTCTTTCACTGGCAGGCGGCAAAGCCCGACTTTGAATGGACCCCGGCAAAGGACATCAAAGTGGGCGAGAGCGTATCGTTCACGAACAAGACCGGGATGGAGTCCGCACAGGTGCTATTCTTCGGCGAACAGGAGGCCCGGCCCAAAGGCTACAAGTGGGAGTTCTCGAATGGCCAAGCCGCAGTAGAAACGCAGGATGCTGTCACCTCGTTCCCCGCAGAAGCGCTCTATCGCGTCTATCTCCAAGCGCTTGGGACTCTCTACACCGGCCCGTATCGCGTGGGGCATTGGGTCTCCATCGGCGAGCCGGAGGAAGAGCCGGACAAGGGCGAGAACGACAAGAACGACGAGAAACAGGACACCGGCAAACAGTCTTGCGACCCGAACGAACTCGACGGGCCGATGGGCATCGGCGAGGCGCGATTGGTCAAGCCTGGCGAATGGATGGATTACACGATCTACTTCGAGAACATGGCTGGCTTCGACATTGCCGATGCGCAGGATGTGCGCGTAGCCAATCTTCTCTCCGGATGGCTCGACTGGAACACGTTCGAGATGCGCGAGGTAGCGTTCAACAATCAGTGCGACGTCGGGCTTGACGGGCTCGCGAACGGCACGAGCGAAATCAGGATGAACGGCACCGATAAATTCGTCCAGACTACCGTCCGGCTCGACGCGGCAGATGGAATCGCCGAATGGTATATGCGCGTCTACGACCCAAACGGCACTTTCGGCTGGCCCAACGATGGCAGCGGATTCTTGCCTTCCAATGATGTCACGCATCGCGGCGAAGGGCATATCACCTATCGCATCAAAGTGCGCGACGATGCGCCGGGGAATGTTGTCATAACCAACACCGCGACAATCGTATTCGACTACAACGATCCTATCGAGACCGACCCTGCGTGGTGGAACACCGTCGCTGAAATGGCGCACGTCTCGTTCTCCATCGACGGCGTCGTCACGAATCTCGACATCATCGCAGGACAACCCTACGGAGAGCTGCCCGAACCCGCTCCGCGCACGGGCTACACTTTCGCGGGATGGTTCACGGGCGCGAACGGCACGGGCGAGCGCATCACCGCCTCAAGCATCGCCCAGGCCGGAGTCACCGCACTCTACGCATATTACTCCGCCAACACTTACGCGGTGCGCTTCAACGCGAACGGCGGCGCTTGCGCCGAATCAACGCGCACCGTGGCATACGGCACCCGCATCGGAACGCTGCCTGTTGCGACACGCGACGGCTATACGTTCAAAGGCTGGGGCATTAATGCGGACTACATCGTGACTGATGATATTACACTCGTTGCGGAATGGGATGAAATTATCATTCCGCCGCCTCCGCCGCCAACACCCAAAACGGAGGTTTGGACTGTGACGTTTGATGCGAATGGCGGCGTATGCGGCGAGGCAAGTCGCGCCGTGACGAACGATTGCGCAATCGGGGTGCTTCCTATTGCAACGAGGGAGTGCTACACGTTCGCGGGATGGGGAGTTGATGCCGCCTATATTGTCACCTCCAACATCACGCTCGTTGCAGCATGGAACGCATACGAACTTTATCCAGACGGCGACGACCCTGTCGGCGGAGAGTTCGGAGTTGCTACGGTGTGGGACGCATTCGTCCATGATGAAGCCTCTCCGGTGCCCGCCGGTACGGTGCAGGTGAAACTCGCAAAAGCGAAGACCGACAAGAAGTCCGGCCTCGTCACCGCAAAGGCTGCGGCTACAGTCCAACTTCCCGGTGAAAAGAAAGTTTCGCTGAAGGGCAATGCCGTAGTTGCCGACGACGGGACTTGCACGCTCTCAGCCGCGAATGGTGCGAACGAGATGGAACTTGTTTTCTGCGGTCGCTCGGTGACGGGACGCTACAACTCGCATCGCGTCCAGGGTGCGCGGAATATCTTTACTTCAAAACTTGCAGCGGACAAAACGCTTGCGAGCAATCTTGCCCGCATCGTCACGGGTGCGCTGAATATCGCTTGGAGCGGAGGGACTATTACCGCATCGTTCGCGGCGAAGGGCAAGGTAAAAATTGCAGGTGCTTCCGTGAACGGCGCGAAGATTTCTGTCAATACGCAAGCGATTGCGGGAGAGAGCATCGTGGCGATTCCCGTTGTCGTTCTCAAAGGTGTGTCGCTTGCCGCGAATATTTACATCGCATCGGACGGAAGCGAGCTCAGCATTGCGGGGCTTGACGGAGCGAGGATTGGCCGCGCAGGAGAGTTGCGCGACGGGCTACTCTTCACTACTGGCGCGACGGACGAGACGGTGACGCTGACCCTCAAAAACGGCAAGCCGTCGGTTCCGAAGGCGGACAAACTTAAAGTCGTGAACGGCGACCTTGCGACCATTGCCGACAACGGCAATCCGATTGCGCTGAAGTTCACCTACACGGCGAAGACTGGTGCGTTCAAAGGTTCGTTCACGCTCTTCGAGGTTGCGGCGGGCAAGTTGAAGAAACAGGCGGCGACCTTCACGGGCGTCTTCATTGAAGGCATCGGCTACGGCACGGCGGTCATCAAAAAACTCGGCCTCGCCTGGCCAGTAGAAGTGAAGTGACGTTTTGTAGGCAGCTGTCTCACACAAAGTCCATAACGTTCACGGAGTCTTTGAAACTTTGTGGACTTTGCGTGAGACATATTATCCCTTTCATGTTTTTCCGTTCAATTCCATGTCGTCTGTGATTTTCTATTCGCCGTTGCACCTAGGCGGAGAAAAGAATTGCGGGAGCGGAGAGGATGTGGTATAATACCACGAACATGGAAAAAGCGGTTGTACTTGGCGCGGGGGTGAGCGGGATGGCGGCGGCGGATCTGCTGCGGCGCAGGGGATGGAGTGCAACCGTGCTGGACAAGGACGACGCGTTTGAGCCGGATGGCGAGGCACTCGTGGTGGCAAGCCCGGGTGTGCCGCTGGATCATCCGTGGCAGGCGGCGGCGCGTGCGGCAGGAATAAAGGTGGTTAGCGAACTGCAGCTGGGCGCGTGGAACTGGAAGGGGAAAATCCTTGCAGTCACGGGCTCGAAGGGCAAGTCCAGCGTGGTGAAACTCGTGCAGGACGGTCTAGTGGCCGCAGGGCGGCGTGCGGTGGCGTGCGGAAACTACGGCACGCCTCTTTGCCGGGTGGTGCTGGATGCCGAGGATGCGGTGCGCGACGGTAAAGAGCCTCCCATATGGGCCGTGGTGGAGGTGAGTTCCTTCCAGATGGAAACGAGCGACGATTTCCACCCCGATGCGGCGGCGTGTTTGAATTTGCAGGAGGATCATCTAGACAGGCACGGCAGCGTGGAAGTCTACCATGCCTTGAAGCGCAAACTCCTTTCCGGCGCAAAATGCGTTGTGGATGCGGATGATGCGTTCGACGCACTCCTTGCAGGGAGTTATTTCGACAACCGCATCCTGCGCAGAAACGGGGAACTCGCCGCCGCTCTCATGAGGTTCGCTGGGCTTGACGATGGCGAAATCGCGCGTGCGTTTAGGGATTTCAAGCCACTGCCGCACAGGATGCAACTGGTGGCGGAAATCGACGGCGTGCGGTATGTGGACGACTCGAAAGCCACGAGCCTTGACGCGCTCGCCGCCGGCGTGGAAATGGCCGGCGGCAGGGTTAGGCTCATAGCAGGTGGCCTCCCGAAAGGCGACGACCCAAAAAAAATAATTTATTGCTTGCAAAACAGGGTCGAAAAAGTGTATCTTATAGGGACTGGCCAAAACAGGTTCTGCGAGGCTTGGCGCGATGTGGTGGAGTGCGAATTGTGCGACACGCTAGAACGCGCCGTGGCAAGCGCAAAACGCGATGCGGCCAGGGGGGAAACGGTGTTGCTCTCCCCGGGAGCGGCCAGTTTCGACCAATTCAGAAATTACGGTGCGCGCGGCGACGCGTTCGCCATGTACGCAAAGGAAAAAACGAAATGAAGAACAGTGCAGTATTGACCGGTGCGGCGGTGGCCGTCGCGCTGTCGATTGTGGCAACGGGTTGCAAAGCCCAGAAGCCCGCGCGTCCCACGCCCAGCAAGCCCGCAGTGCATGTGCACGAGCCGGCAAAGCCCGTGCCTCCGCCGCAGCAGGTGCAGCCGGGCGAAATCATCGACGTGGAGGTGACGCCTGTGGACATCCCCGAAGTGAAACACCTTCCCCCGCCGCCTCCGCCGCAGCCGCCGAAGGACGTGAAGGCACCGCCTCCGCCGCCTCCGTCCGCGCCTAAAACGGTCGACTACAAAATCAAGAAGAACGAAACCATCTCCATCATCTCTAGGCGCACCAATATCAAGATTCCTGCAATCGTGGAGGCCAACCCTGGGCTCGACCCCAACAAGGTGAGAGAAGGCCAGGTTATCAAGTTGCCGAACGTGGCGGCTCTGCCTCCGGCTCCTCCGCCCGCGCCCAAAACCGTTGTTGCAAGCGAGGCTAAGCAGCAGCCTGCGGCGGCTCCCGCTGCGGACGGCACCACAGACTACGTCATCAAGAAGGGCGACTCCTTGAGCGTAATCGCGCACAAGTTTGGCGTTAAAGTGGCGGACATCAAGTCCGCAAACGGCCTTACTTCCGACAACATCCGCGAAGGCCGGCATCTGCGCATTCCCGCAAAGGGAGCCGTTGTGCAGCCGCCCGCGCCCAAGCCCGTGCCGCAGTTGCCCGTAATCGATTTGCCGCCTGCGCCGCCGCAGCCCGAAATTGTCACAGGCGATGATAAGAACAAGCCCGCTCCGATCGGCATTAAGGGCAAAGAAGATCCCGGACCCACTCCTATCATCATAGACGGACCCAAGCCCATTGAAGAGCCGCCGGCGGTGGACAAATTCGTCCATTCCGTGCAGGAAGGCGAGGACATTGTAACGATTGCAATCAAGTATCACGTCAGCCCGGGGCAGATCGTGTCCGCAAATGCCGATGTTCTCAAGACGCCTGCGGATCCGCTCGCGGCCGGCATGGCGCTGAAGTTGCCCAAAGAGGCGTTGGTGGAATGATGCGATGCGGACGGTGCGCATAGTATTCGGTTTTTGCGTCCTGCTGCTGGCGATGATAGGTTTGCTCGTCCTCGCCAGCGCGGGCGAACACAAAGACGTATACTATGTGACGCGTCAAGGGGGGTATCTCGCCGGTGCGCTTGTGGTTGGCTTTGCTGCGGCGAAGTTCGACTACAGGCGCTTGGCGGCATCCAAATGGATGATGCCTGCGGCGTATTGCATTACGATGTGCCTGCTCGTGGCTGTGCTTGCCACCAAGGGCGCCAAGGGTTCGAAAAGGTGGTTGAATTTCGGTGCGGTGAATTTTCAGCCGGGGGAACTTGCCAAATTCATGGCGGTAATGCTTACTGCATGGTGGGCCGTGGTGCGCGAAAAATGGCGTGTGCGGCCGCCGGCTGACGCGCAGGGGAAAATGACGCGCAAGCGGCGTGTGTGGCGTTTCTTCTTGGAATTCATGGACGGCTACCTGCCGCTGGGGTTCATGCTGGGTGCGATGGCAGCTCTAATACTTCTCGAGCCTGATTTCGGCACCACGTTCCTCGTTATGGCTGGAGCGGGGTTGATAATGTTCGTGGACGGGCAGAAGTGGCGGTACATATTTTGCGTGTGGCTCCCGCTTGCGCTGCTCGTGGTGGCGATAATGTGGCTCAACCCCAACCGCCACAGGCGCATGGCCGCATTCGGTTCGTTGGGCGCACAGGCGCAAAATACGGAAACCTCGCAGAAAAACAAGGACGGCAACGCCCAGATAATCAATTCCATCGTGGCGTTCAGCAATGCCGCTTGCGACACGTCCCTCACGCCGTTTTGGGATCCCGGCCACTACCACAGATGGTGGAACGCGCTCACGGGCGTGGGCTACATGAAAAGCATGCAGAAGCACACCTATCTGCCGGAGCACCACACCGATTTTATTTTTGCGATCGGCGCGGAGGAACTCGGGTTCATGTTTTCCGGGGGGATGTTCCTTCTGTTCACGATTTTCTACGGCTGCTGCCTTGCGATATGCCGCATGACGAAGGACAGGTTCGGAATGTACATAGTATTCGGCCTGGGGTTCATGGTGTATTTTCAGGCGCTATGCAACATGTGGGTGGTGAGCGGCGTATTGCCGCCGAAGGGGCTCGCGTTGCCGTTTGTGAGCTACGGCGGCACGCACATATTGATAACCGGGCTCGAAGTGGGGATGATTTTCAGCGTGTCGTTGCGAAATTCCTTGCAAAACGGGCGCAGAAAGAGTAGAATCTTGCAATTCGCCTGAACAACAGGCATACAAATGAACAAGGAGAAGAGAGATATGTCTCGCGTTTACAACTTCTCGGCGGGTCCCGCCGTGTTGCCGCTCGAAGTCCTGCAGCAAGCGCAGGAAGACCTCGTGGATTACAAGGGCACTGGCATGTCCGTGATGGAGATGAGCCATCGCGGCAAGGACTACTCCCCCATCCACGACGAAGCCATCGCAACATTCAAGGAACTCGCGGGCATTGGCGATGATTGGTCCGTTCTCTTCATCCAGGGCGGCGGCTCGCAGCAGTTTGCGATGGTGCCGATGAACTTCCTCGGCGCGGGGCAGTCGGCCGACTACGTCAACTCCGGCACATGGGGCGGCAAGGCGCTCAAGGAGGCGCAGGTCGTAGCTTCCCTGCGCGGCGCAACGGTCAACACCGTGGCAAATTGCGCAAAGGACATTCCCGCCCGCATGCCCACCGCAGACGAAATCAAGTGGACTGAAGGTGCCGCCTACGCGCACATCTGCACGAACGAAACCATCTCCGGCGCACAGTTCAAGACCATCCCCACGCCCGCAGCCGGCGTTCCGCTCATCGGCGACATGTCCTCCGACATCCTCTCCTGCGAGCGCGACTACAACAAGTTCGACATGTTCTACGCCGGCGCGCAGAAGAACCTCGGCCCCAGCGGCATGGCCGTTGTGGCTATCAAAAAGGAGTTCGCCGCCAAGGGAGCCGCCACGCTTCCCACGCTTTTGAAATACTCCACCCATCTCGACAACAACTCCCTCTACAACACTCCTCCCACTTGGGCCATCTACATCTTCGGCCTCGTGATGAAATGGGTCAAGAAGCAGGGCAAGGAAAATCTCTTCAAGCTCAACCGCGAGAAAGCCGCCAAGATTTATTCCGTAATCGACTCCACCGGTTTCTATCGCGGCACGGCTCTCCCCGAATTCCGCAGCGACATGAACGTAACATTCCGCCTCCCCACCGAGGAACTCGAGGCGCAGTTCGTGGCGGAAGCCAAGAAACTCGGCATGAGTTCCCTCAAAGGCCACCGTTCCGTGGGCGGCATCCGCGCCACGATATACAACGCATTCCCGATGGAAGGCGTTGACGCGCTCGTTTCCTTCATGAAGGACTTCGAGAAGAAGAACGGCTGACCTTGGTTTTAGACGGAATTTACAGAATCATTCTGTAAATTCCGTCTAAATGGATATTGACATGACTGACAGGCAATTGCTGGAAGACTATCTCCGCAGGATTTTGAATGCGAAGGTGTACGATGTCGCCATCGAGACCCCTCTCGACGAGGCAGCGGCTCTTTCCGCCAAACTCGGTGCGACGTTTCTCCTCAAGCGCGAAGACCTCCAAAGCGTCCACAGCTACAAGATCCGTGGCGCATACAACAAGATGAGCCTCCTCCCGCGCGAGGAACTTGCCAAGGGCGTGATTTGCGCGTCCGCCGGCAACCACGCGCAAGGCGTGGCGCTTTCCGCACAAAAACTCGGCGCGAAGGCCACCATCGTGATGCCTGTCACCACTCCCGAAATCAAAACCTCCGCCGTCAAGGCACTCGGTGCGGAAATCGTCTTGCATGGCGACAGTTACTCCGACACCTACGAAGAACTCCACCGCCAAATCGACCTCCACGGCTACACCTATATCGCGCCGTTCGACGACCCCGATGTAATCGCCGGCCAGGGCACCGTGGGCAAGGAAATTCTGGAGCAGGCACCCCGCAACCTCACAGCCGTCTACGTTCCCATCGGCGGCGGCGGCCTTGCGTCTGGCGTTTCGACATACATAAAAGCCGTGCGCCCCGGCGTGAAGGTATATGGCGTGGAACCTGCCGATTCCGACTGCATGGCGCGTTCCCTCGCGGCCGGCCGGCGCGTGACGCTGGCGAATCCCGGTCTCTTTGCGGATGGCGTTTGCGTAAAAGAGCCCGGCGTGGAAACGTTCCGTATCTGCCGCAAAACCCTCGACGGCATAATCAAGGTTTCCACTGCGGAAATCTGCGCCGCTATAAAAGACATTTTCGAGGCCACGCGCGCCATTTGCGAGCCCGCCGGCGCACTCGCCCTCGCCGCCGCCAAACTCAACGCCCGCAAGGGCGACGTCTGCGCGTGCATCGTCTCCGGCGCGAACATGAATTTCGACCGCATACGTTTCATCTGCGAGCAGACCGAAATCGGCGAAAAGCGCGAAGCAATCCTCGTTTGCCGCATCCCCGACGAACGCGGCGCGTTCAAAGAACTCATCAAGCGCATAGGCAAACGCTCCGTCACCGAATTCAACTACCGCGCCACCGGCGGCAATACCGCGCAGGTGTTCATCGGCCTTTCCGTGCAGGATCGCGCCGAAACGGCACGCCTTGCCGCATCGCTTGCACAGGCGCATTTCGAGACGATCGACCTCTCCGGCGATACGCTTGCCAAGGAACATATCCGCCACATGGTAGGCGGGCGCGTCCCCGGCCTTGCCGACGAGATAGTCTGCGATTTCGAATTTCCCGAACGCCCCGGCGCGCTTCTCGATTTTCTCGAAGCGGTTTCCAACTCGTGGAATATCACACTCTTCCACTACCGCAACCACGGCGCGGATCACGGCAAAGTCCTCTGCGGGTTTCAGGTTCCGGCCAAGGAACGCAAGACGCTCAAAACCGTCCTCGACAAAATCGGCTACGCCTACCGCGACGTCTCCGCCAATCCCGCATACCGCCTCTTCCTCGGTTGAACCGCCGCAGAATTAGGCGTATCCTTTCCCACCCTTATCCCGGATTTTTGATTACCCGAAACAGTTTGCAGTTTGCAGTTTGCAGTTGTCGCGCCGCATCCATAACTGCACACTGCAAATCCTCCGCGGGCGAGACGCCCGCGTCCCCACAGTACACACTCTCGCACCTTCTCTCATGTCTCTCGAATCTCTGCTCCTCTGCGTCTCTGCGTTGATTGCATTTTCAAACTGCAAACTGCACACTGCAAACTACATTATGTGCAACGCCATTATAGCGTATTCGGGAAAAAGTCTCCCATCTTTTTTCTCCATTCCCGGAATATATTTTCCCCTTATTTTATTGGCTCAAATGAATACCTGGGATAATTTATCCCGGATTTTCCGGGATAAGGGTGCTTCCCGCCGGGATTTGACAAGCGGCCGTGCAGCGGTTATAATATGTGCCGATGAATGATTGGATAGACATCCAGGCCACGCCGGAACACGTCAAGCGTGAACGCGCCAAGGCACGCGAATTACGCAAGACCGATTGGTGGAAGGCGCAAATCGCAAAAGGAGTGTGCCACTATTGCCATCGCAACGTGGGCGCGGCCAACCTTACGCTCGACCATGTGGTGCCGGTGGCGCGCGGCGGCAAATCCACACGCGGCAACTGCGTGCCGGCATGCCTCGAATGCAACCGCCAGAAGAAATTTCTAACCCCTGCCGAGCAGATACTCGGCAATCTATTCCCGGAGGGGCAGGATGCAACTTTTGATAATCGAGGATGATGCCAAAACCGCAGATTTCGTCAAGCGTGGTTTCGAGCAGGCCGGATGGCAATGCACAATCGCGCCGGACGGCGAGACGGGTTTGTCGTACGCATCCACCACTTCGTTCGATGCAATCGTAACGGATATAATGCTGCCTAAAATGAACGGCATTGCGCTTCTCAAACGTCTGCGCGCAAACGGCTGCCACACGCCCGCCGTGGTGCTTTCGGCATTGGGCAGCGTAGAAAGCAAAATTGCCGGGTTGGAAGCCGGCGGGGATGACTATCTCGCCAAACCTTTCTCGATTGCGGAACTCGTAGCACGTGTGCAGACTGTTCTGCGCCGCGCCGCGCCGCAAGCCGCCGCGCATGTTGCCACCACTCTCAAAGCCGCCGATCTCGAGATGGATCTCGTGCGGCACCAGGTCACGCGCGGCGAGCGCAAAATCCGCCTCCAGCCGCTTGAATACCAGCTCCTTGAATATCTCTTGCGCAACCAGGGCCGCGTTGTAACCAAGGCCACCGTAATGCAACATGTGTGGGACTACGATGCCGGCACCATGACCAATGTGGTTGAGGCCTGCGTTTGCCGCTTGCGCGACAAGATCGACAAGGACGAGGCCGTGAAACTTATCCACACCGTGCGGGGCTTTGGCTATGTCCTCGAAAACCAGGCTTGACTCCACCCTCCCGCGCCGCGCCTTCAAGGTATATGCCTCGGGATACATCCTTTCGCTGCTTGTGTCCGGCGCGTTGATCCTTTTCGGCGCATATCATTTCACCCGCAACATGCCAGCCGACGATCTCGCGCGCTTTTTCCGCTTCCTCACCGGCGCATTGGCTTTTTCGTTTGCGTTGGCCATTATGCTAGGGCTTGTGGCGGCATACCGCATCATACACGTCTTCGATGAAGTCTTCAGCGAGAACTACCGCGCACTTGCGGAACTCTCCACCCTTACCGACAACATTGCGCACGACCTGCGCACCCCGCTCACGCATCTTCTCTCCGCCGCCGAACTCGCCGCCATCGAGGGCACCGTGGCCGATCTCCCCGCCACCGTGGCCGAAGAATCCTCCGCCATGCTCTCCATGATCAACACCATGCTCGAAATCTCCCAGTCCGAGAGCCGCATCGAACGCTCCCCTCGCGAAACCCTCGACCTCTGCGAAATCGCCCGCAAAAGCGCGGAATTTTACCGCATCATCGCCGAGGATCGCCAAATCGCTTTTGTCCTCGTCTTGCCGGACGAACCCATGTTCTTCAGCGGCCATGCCGCCAAACTCCGCCAGCTCCTCTCCAATCTCGTGGACAACGCATTCAAATTCACCCCCGCCGGCGGCGAAGTGTGCTTGAACCTCTCCCGCACTCCCTCTTCCCTGCAAATCACTGTTTCCGACACCGGCTGCGGCATCTCCCCCTCCGACGCTCCCCACGTTTTCGAGCGCTTCTGGCGTGCCGACTCCTCCCGCACCCTGCCAGGCAACGGATTGGGTCTCGCCCTCGTCAAAGCCATCGTCACTTCTTACGCCGGGCAGGTCTCGTTCACATCGTCTTCTTCCGGCACGGCATTTGTCGTAACCCTCCCTGCCATAAATTCTTGATCCCTTGCGTTTTTTCTAGGTCTGCCTGACTTCCAGTGGAATTTCAAGCCCGTAAAAAATAATTTCAAGCCCTTAAAATGACCAATTCAAGCAGTCAAAATAAAATTTCAAGCCCTTGAAAATAAATTTTAACCTCTTGAAATAGTAAATTCAAACCCTTGAAATTTATTTTTAAGCCCTTGAATTTTCTTTGGGATTGCTTGGCATATGCTTTGTTTCACGGGCAGAACCGCATGAGCCGCCCCGCATAAATAAACAACCACGAAATACACGAAATACACGAAAATGTTTCACACAAAGTTCACGAAGTCCACAAAGGTTTTAGAGGCCGTTGCGTTCGTCGCGTTCGTTGCGCGAGCCTTTTTTCATTTTCGTGTATTTCGTGTATTTCGTGGTTTCATTTTGTGGAAACGTGCCGCCCCTTCGGGGCTAGGGGTTGGTGGTGCCGCTGCCGGGGGCTGCGCTGCGCTTGCCCCCGTCTGTGTTCTCATCGCC
>JAFVCR010000073.1 GCA_017479035.1 Kiritimatiellia bacterium
CGTTCAGAGCGGCGGGGAAGGCGGCGGGTTTCGAGCCGTACGATGCGTGCGTGGTGGAGAATATCGAGCTACTCTCGCGCAAGGCGGGCGAAGAAGTGGGAGAGCAGATATACCACTTCACGGACAAGAGCGACAGGCATTTGGCGTTGCGGCCGGAAATGACACCGACTCTGGCGAGAATGGTGGCGGCGAGGCAGCACAAACTTTCTTTTCCGCTGAAGTGGACGGCGATAGCGCAATGCTTCCGCTACGAACGCACGACGAAGGGCCGCAAGCGCGAGCACTACCAGTGGAACATGGATATAATAGGCGAGGAAAGCGTCCTTGCAGAAGTGGAAGTGCTGGGTGCGGCGGTGGATGCGCTGCGCAGGATGGGGCTGGGGACGGGTGATGTGAAGATACACGTTTCGAGCCGCAAGTTCCTGGGAGAACTGCTTGCGAAGAGCGGGATAGCGCAGGACAAGCACGCGCAGGTGTTCCTGGCTTTGGACAAGCGAGGGAAGATGCCGGATGAGGAAATCGCCGCGATGCTGCGCGACGGAGGCTTGGGAGAAGGCGAAGTAGCGGCGACGTTTGCGATAATGGACACAAAGAGTTTCGAGGGGTGCGCGGAACTCGAGGAATTGTTCCGTCTGGCGAAGATAGCGGGGTTTGCCGATGCGCTGGAGTTCGATATAAGCGTGATACGCGGGCTTGCGTACTACACGGGGATAGTGTTCGAGTGTTTCGACGCGAAGAGGGAATTCCGCGCGATATTCGGCGGGGGCAGATACGACAATCTATTGACGACGATAGGCGGCGAGCCCACGCCGGCGGTGGGGCTGGGATTCGGCGACGTTGTGGTGACGGAACTGCTCAAGGCGCGGCTGGGGGAGAGCGCAGCGTTTGCACGCGAGGGCGTGATAGTGGGATACATGACGCCGGGCGAGCAGGATGCGGCGTTGAGGTTGGCGGCAAGGCTGCGCGGAGAGGGTAAGAGCGTAAACCTGCTGCTGCGCAAGGCGAAGCCAAAACAGTTCTTCGCAAAAGCGGGGGCATCCAGCGCGTTGGAGGCGGTGTTCATAGGCCCGGACGATGCGGCGGCGGGAAAGGTGCGCATGAAGAATCTCGACACGCGCGAGGAAAGGGAAATCCCGTTATGAGGCGGCTTGCGCTTTTGTGTGCGGCGATGGCGGCCATAGCGGCGGCGGCGAAGGAGGACGATCCGCTGTTGAGGATGCTCAATTCCAAGGCCAGCGGGTCTGCCGCGAGTTATGAAAAGGCGGCTGGCGAAGTGGCGGCGATGGCGGCGAAGGGCAAAAAAGGCACGCCAAGGACGGCGGTGGCGCAGTTGCTGACGGCGGTGGCTTCCCAAGAGCCGGATGCACCGAGGGCGGCGAGGCTGGACGCGGAAACACACGCGAAGTATTTGGAGGCGACCAACACGATACGCCGCTTGGCAGTGGAGAAGGACAACGGCCTTGCGTGGTATCTGCTGGCACTGGCAACGGGCGAGACGAACTGCGTATTGAAAGCGGTGGAGCGCAAGAACGTGCAGGCGTTGAACGCGTGGGGGACGTATCTGCTGGCGATGGCGGAGGGGGAGAAGCCGGCGAGGGCAAGGGAAATCCGCAAAGAGGCGCAGAGGCTCTTCAAGGACGCGGCAGCAAAGAACGATGCAAACGGCATGTACAATCTCGGGATGTGCCTCTCGAAAGGCTACGGAGGCGAGGTGGACATGGCGGGCGCGTTCCAGTGTTTCAGGACCGCCGCCGACACGGGCCACTCCGAGGCGATAAACAATGTGGGGTTCTGTTTCAAGGAAGGCATCGAAGTGGAGAAGGACGCGGAGGCGGCAAAGCGGTGGTACAAGAAATCAAGCGACCAGCGCAATCCGTACGGGATGTTCAACTACGCAACGATGATTGACGACGAAAGCGAGGCGGCGAGGCTTTTCAAAGCAAGCGCGGAAGGCGGATGCGTGGAGGCGATGGACGCATATGCGCTGTTGCTGGCGGAAGGCAGGCTGGTGGACAAAAACCTGCCGCAAGCGTTTTTGCTTTTCAAGAAGGCGGCGGCCGCCGGAAATCCGGCGGCGATGAGCCATCTTGCAGATTGCTACGAAAGAGGCTTGGGAGTGCGCGCGGACGAAAGAAAATCGACCGAGTGGCACATCCGCGCCAGAGCCGCCAGGGGCGACCGCTCCGCAAGGATCTGGCTTAACGAAAACGCAGGGAAGTGATTGGCACCCAAGGAAACGATACGATGAAAGAAAAAGAAACTACAGGTGCGCAGGCGTTGGTGGATTCTCTCGCCAAGGCCGGGGTGGAAGTGGTGTTCGGCTATCCGGGCGGCAGTGCATTGGACATATTCGACTGCCTGCCGGAGGCACCGTTCCAGTTCGTATTGGGGCGGCACGAGCAGGGATGCATCCACATGGCGGACGGATACGCGAGAGCCACGGGCAAGGTGGGCGTGTGCCTTGTGACGTCCGGCCCGGGCGCGACAAATACGATAACGGGGCTTGCCACGGCCAACGTGGACGGGATACCGGTGATCTGCATAACGGGGCAGGTGCCGATTTCGCAGATAGGGACGGACGCGTTCCAGGAAGTGGACATGACGGGGATTTCGCGCGCAGTGACAAAGCACAACTTCCTGGTGCACAGCGCGGACGAGATACCCGACATCGTGGCACAGGCGTTCTACATCGCCACGCACGGCAAGCCGGGAGCGGTGGCCATCGACGTGCCGAAGAACGTGCAGAGGGAGTTGACGCGCGCGACGTATCCGGAGCGGGTTTCGATGAGAGCATACCATCCGGAATGCGTGGCGGCGCAGACGGAGATTGCAAAGTTTGCGAAAATGGTGAACGAGGCCGCGCGGCCGGTGCTGTACGTGGGCGGAGGCGTAATTTCCGCCGGGGCGGCAAAGGATGTGGCCGCGCTTGCGCACAAGGCGGAAATCCCCGTGGCGACGACGTTGATGGGGCTTGGCGCGTTCGACGAGCGCGATCCGCTGGCGTTGCGCATGGCGGGGATGCACGGCACAGCCGCCGCGAACTACGCCATCAACGAGGCAGACCTCATAATCGCGCTTGGATGCCGCTTCAGCGATCGCGTGACGGGCAAGATCGCGCAGTATGCACCGAAGGCCAAATTGATACACGTGGACTGCGATTGTTCGTCCCTCAACAAAAACGTGCACGCGCATCTTGCGATACATGCTGACGTGAAAGACGTGTTGACCACGGCCGATGCGCGGATACATCCGGCGAAGCACACGGCGTGGCTAAAGAAAATCGACGGATGGAAGAAGGCGCGGCCAGTGGCATACAAGCCCATGCACGAGGGAGTGATAATGCCGCAGCAGGTGGTGGAAGCGATAGACAGTGCCACGGGAGGACGCGCGATAATCGTGACGGACGTGGGGCAGCACCAGATGTGGGCGGCGCAGTTCTTCAGGCACAACAGGCCGCGCCACTTTCTTTCGTCCGGCGGGATGGGGACGATGGGATTCGGTTTCCCGGCGGCGATCGGCGCGCAATTGGCCAAACCGGCGGAGCGCGTAGTGTGCGTGTGCGGCGACGGCGGCGCGCAGATGACGTTCGAGGAAGTGGTGGTGGCGGTGGAGCACAAACTGCCGGTGACGTTCGTGGTGGTGAACAACGAATGCCTCGGTATGGTAAGGCAGTGGCAGCAGCTTTTCTACAAGGAACGCTATTCTGGCTCGATACTCTCCGCCAAGGGCCGCCTCCCCAACGAGCGCATAGCCGAAGCGCAGGTAGATTACGACTATCTACCCGATTTCGTGAAGATGGCCGAAGCCCACGGCGCGGAAGCATATCGCGTGATCGACCCGCGCAAGCTGGAGGAAACGCTGAAGAAAGCCATCGAGAGCGAGCGCACAAGCCTGGTGGAAGTGATAGTGGAGCCGCGCGCGAACGTCTATCCCATGCAGCCCGGCGGGCAGGGAGTGGACGGAATGATTTTCGACCCCGCACTGGCGGATTGCTAAAGGAGGCATTATGAGCGAACTGCACCGCATCAACTGTTTCGTGGAGAACAAGCCCGGCGTCCTGGCAAGGATAGTGGGGCTCATCTCCGGGCGGGGATACAACATACAGACGCTACAGGTGGGGCCCACCGAAGACGGCAGCGTGAGCCGCATGAAGATGGACGTGATGGGAGACGACGACATCATCGCCCAGATTCTCGCACAACTGCGCAACCAGGTGAACGTGATTGAAGTGACCACGCGCCGCACCCCCAAGGCCAAGTGACACATGCCGTGCGCAAAGTCCGCAACGCCCGCAAAATTTCAGGAGGCTGCGTGGAACTTCGCGGATTTTGCGCGAGATATTGCAAGGAGTTGAAGCCATGAAGAAGTTTGCCGTACTCGGCCACCCGGTGGCGCATTCCCTTTCCCCGAAAATGCACGCGGCGAACATGGCCGCGATAGGATTCGAGGGGACGTACGAGAAGTTCGACGTGCCGCCGGAAGAGTTGCATTCGTTCGTTCTGCAAAAGCGCAGCGAAGGCTACGCCGGGCTCAACATCACAGTGCCGCACAAAATTTCAGTGATCGACATTCTGGATCGCAAGGACGCGAGCGTGGTGAAATACGGCGCGTGCAATACGGTGAAATTCGAAGAAGACGGCACGTTGAGCGGATGGAACACGGACGTGATCGGGTTCGTGGACGTGCTTGCCGCGCACAACGTGGCCATTGCAGGAGCAAAGGTTTTCATAGTAGGAACGGGCGGCGCGGGCGGCGCGCTTGCGGCGGTATGCGCAAACGAAGGCGCGGCGGCACTCGCGCTTGCAGACCTTGACGCGACGCGCCTTGCAAACCTCGCCGCAAAACTCGCAAGCCCGTGCGTAAAGACGTTTGCAGACAAAGCACTTTGGACGGCCGCCGCCGCAGAGGCCGACATTGTGGTGAACGCCACGCCGCTTGGTCTGCACGAGGGGGACGAAGCCGCGCTCGAGGCGGCGGCATTCCATGCGGGGCAGTTCGTGCTGGACATCGTGCCCACGGCCAAGTTCCCGCCTACTGCCGCGCTCGCGGTGGCGCAAGGCGCGGATGCAACCGACGGACTGGAATTTCTTGTTGGTCAGGGTGCGAAATCCTTTGAAATATGGACGGGCAAGGCCGCCGACCGCGCGGCAATGCTTGCGGCATTGAGGGCATGATGAAAAAGATTCTGGCATTGGCATCGATACTTGCGCTTGCGCTGGCAGGAGGCATCGCATACGTAATATGCAACGGCAGCGTGGCAGGTGCGCGCACGGCAGAACGCGAAACCAAGCGCGCCGCGCGCCACGTAAACGAAAAACCTGCAACTCGCAATGCCCATGCCGTGGCTAGCCGCACCCGCCGCATACCTGCACCAAAACTCGAAGCGCAGGAATTCACGCCAGTGGAACAGGCGGATGTGGATTTCATAGAAGATTTGATGGCGGAGGAGAAATTCGAGGAAGTCCGCCGCCAGGCGCGCCGCCTCGGAGGCTCCACAAATGCGGCGGTTCGCGCAAGGGTGGTGGCGGCACTTGGATGGTTCGGCGAAAAAGCGATTGTAGACCTTGCGCCGTATTTGGCTGACGAAGACGCAGACGTGCGCGACGACGCACTGGTGCAATGGAACTCCGCCGTGGGCGAACTGGAGGACGAGCAGGAAAAGGCCAACATCGTGCGGCTTGCAATGCTGGCACTCTCCGATCGCGAAATGCTCGACGACGTGGCATTCAACCTCTATGACATCGAAGAGGAAACGGCAGTGCCAGTGATAAAAGACATCATCGCGAACGAAAACGCAAGCGAGGCTGCCATAGCCGCCGCCAAAGAAGCCTACGAGTTCGTAACTGGAGACGAATGGGACGCGCAGGACGAAGCCTCCCCTTCCAACGCCGATGCCGATGAAGGCGAATAACCGCCGCCAGCATCACACCGCAAACGGTTTAAATTGCGGGGAATGGTGCTAATCGTTGCGCACGCCACGCATCGCAAGACGTATGCGGTGCAGGAGATTGTGGAGCCTGGGCGGAATCGCACGCTCGGCAAAATGTATCGCAATGCCTTGCGCGGTACGCAGAGCCCGCGCAAGACGCACCGAGCGCAAATACTCGTCCGTAACGGGATACAATAGATGCTCATAGCGTTGCGCGTTGGCACGAAGATATGCGGGATAGGAAGCGTCGAGCCGTTCGGCAAAACAGTTCATTTTGAGCCCGGGGGAAAGCCCCTTGGCAATCATCGCGGGGATGGCTGCATGGTCGACAGTGTCAATGTCTGCCGAGTCGCCATGATGGGGAGCCGCATTGGTCAGTTTGTCGATTACGGCCTGTACGCCGCCGAGGCAGGTGAAATGCCATCCGCCATCAGAGATCCACACGTTTCTTGCACGCGATGCGGGTAGGAGGCGCCGGGCACAGCGTATCTTTGTTGCGGTGGTGCCTTCGTTTACTTCGCGAGCGAGGAATTCGTTGTATATGACATCAACATCATCGAACACGCTATCGAAAAGACGCTTCTGCAGCATGACCGTGCCGAACCAGTGCCGCTGGCGCACATTGCGGAAGTTGAGATAGAAACTGCAATACTTCTGGTCGAAATTCTTGAGACCCGGAGTGAACGCCCACTTGCGCACCTTTTCGGGATCGGGGATTTCGTCTATGTCGGAAATCATAATCTCGTCGTCCGGCGCGGCATCGGCAAGACCTTGCGCGATGGCATTGCGCTGGAGGTTCTCGCATATCCAGGCACGGCGGCGGAGCGTCCCCCCCCCCCCCAGGTGGAGTACATTCAGGGAAGCCGTCCAGCGCAATGTGGACAATCTTATCCTTGAAGCGAGCAAACCGCGATGCGTTCTGCGCAAAATGCAACGGCTTCGGCCGCAGCGTGTGCGTGCGGTTGGCCTCCACAACAACGAACTTGTCCACAACGCCGGAGAGGATTTCTAGGCGCATCTCGAGGAGATCGAGTTCATTGTACAGCATGAAACAATCGTAAATCCTGCCCATGCCGCGTATTATAGCAATTTGCACATTGCAAGTCAAACCGAAACCGAACTGGGCACGAAAGGAACGAAGAACGGGAGGAAGATATTGTTATTTCGCGGTTGATCAATTTGCCGGGAAAAAGTAAATGCCGTTGTGCAGAGCGGACAAACTGTTTTGTTGAATTTTGGCGGGGAATATGGTAGTATCTTGTACTATGAAAGTATTTAATTCCCTTACCCGCCGCGAAGAGGATTTCTCCCCGATCGACGGCAAGACCGCCCGCCTCTACACCTGCGGGCCCACCGTGTACAATTTCGCGCACATCGGCAACTTCCGCGCCTACGCTTTCGAGGACATCCTCCGCCGCGTCATCCAGTTCAACGGCTGGGGCATAAAGCAGGTGATGAACCTCACCGACGTGGACGACAAGACCATCAAGGGCGCGAACGCAGCAGGAGTCGCTTTGGGCGACTACACGCAGACCTACAAAAACGCGTTCTTCGACGACTTGAAGGAACTCAACATCCAGCCCGCCGAGGTCTATCCCGCCGCCACCGCGCACATCCCGGAGATGATCTCGCTCGTCCAGACATTGCTCGACAAGGGCGTAGCCTACAAGTCCGACGACGGCAGCGTCTATTTCGCCGTCACCAAATTCCCCGGCTACGGCAAACTCGCGCACATCGACTTCGACCATCAGCGCACGGGCGCGAGATGCGCCGCCGACGAATACGACAAGGAGAACGTGGGCGACTTCGCGCTCTGGAAAGCCTGGGAGCCTTCCGACGGGCCCGTAGCGTGGGACTCCCCCTTCGGCAAAGGCCGCCCCGGCTGGCACATCGAATGCTCGGCCATGTCCATGAAGTATCTCGGCGAGACCTTCGACCTGCACACCGGCGGCATCGAAAACCTCTTCCCCCACCACGAAAACGAAATCGCCCAGGCCGAGGCCGCAACCGGCAAGGAGTTCGTCAAGACGTGGATGCACTGCGCACACCTGCGCGTCAACGGCGAGAAGATGTCCAAGAGCGCGGGCAATTTCTTCACGCTGCGCGACCTCATCGAAAAAGGTTTCACCGGACGCGAAATCCGCGCCGTGCTCGTCTCCGCGCACTACCGCCAGGCGCTCAATTTCACCTTCACCGCCCTCGAGGACACCCGCAAGGCTCTCGCCCGCATCGACGCGGCAGTGGCAAAATCTACCGACGGCGAACTCCCCGACTGGGCGCAGAAACACCTTGACGACTTCACCGAAGCCGTCAACGACGACCTCAACACCCCCAAGGCGTTCGCCGCGCTCTTCGGGCTTGTGCGCGACGTGAACGCGCACGGCGGCGGCCCCGCCCTCAAGGCGTTCAAGCGCATGGACGAAGTGCTGGGCTTCATATTCTTCGGCAAAGACGAGGCCCCCGCCGCCGTTGAGATTCCCGCGGACGTGCAGGCGATTCTCGACGAACGCGCCGCCGCCCGCGCAGCGAAAGACTGGGCGCTTTCCGACTCCCTGCGCGACAAATTGAAATCCCTCGGCTACCTCGTCAAAGACTCCAAAACCGGCCAAACCATCTCCAAGGCGTAAAGGAGCACAACACCATGTCGCAACCAATGACCCGACGCGAATTCATCAAAGAGGTCGCCATGTCAATGGTGGCTGCATCGTTTGCGTCCCCTTTGACGGCAATTGCGGGGCGTAAAAGCGACAAATCCATTGGGCTAAAGCCGTTAGTAAAGTATCGTGGCGGCAAATCGAAGGAGTTGCCGCAGTATATCCGCTTCATCCCGACGGATTACGACACCTACTACGAGCCGTTCTTTGGCGGCGGGGCGACGTTCTTCCATGTCATGCCAAGAAAGGCTGTCATCGGTGACATCAACGAACCACTGATGAATTTCTACACCGATGTACGCGACCGTTATGACGAACTGGCGGTGGAATTGACAAGATTGCAGGAAATCTACGAAGCGAACCAGCGAGATTACAAGGCGCGAAAGGCGAAGTCACCCGATGAGAGAATTCCTAATGCAAACGAAACTCTCTATTATGAATTGCGTGACCAGTTCAACGGCCTCAAAAAACGCACTTACTCGCGGGCGGCACTCTATTTCTTCATCAACAAAACGGCGTATTCGGGGATGATTCGTTACAATGCCGATGGACTCTTCAATGTGCCGTTCGGTCGCTATGAGCATTTCAATACTCAACTTGTCTCCAAAGAACATTCCGAACTCTTGAAGCGGGCGGAGATACTGACGGCTGATTACGAAGTGTCATTCAAGCGGGCTGGCAAGAATGATTTCATGTATCTTGACCCACCATATGATTGCGTATTCAACGACTATGGCAACTTTGAAGCAACAAGCGGCTTCGATGAAGCGGCTCACCGACGGTTGGCGCAGTTGTTCCGTCAACTGAAATGCCGTGCCTTAATGATAATCGGACATACGCCGCTCACAGAGGAACTTTATGGCGACCTTGTAAAAGCGGAATATGACAAGAGCTATGCCGTAAATATCCGCAACCGATTCCATTCTAAGGCGACGCATTATGTCGTGACAAATTACGAGGTGTGAAATGGCTCAAATCAAAAGCCCCACGTTGTTCTTTGTCACTTCTCCGCGTACACCGTTCAAGATGCGCCCGGAGATAGCCCTGCTCACAAACGAGTTTGCGGGCGAAGAATGGAAAGGCAACACCGAACTTCAAGCGGCGTTCATGCGACGCCTCGCCACTCTGCCGGAGTTTGAGGGAGCGATAAGCCAGAAAGATCCTGCCCTGAGCGCGAGAGACCGCATAACACGAGGTCCCAAGGCGTTGGGACTAGTCGCGCTTGACCAAATCGCACTCACCCCTGCGGGCGAAAATTTTCTTGATGATGCGTTGGCTGACGAGGCTCTATTGCGCCAATTGCTCAAGTTTCAGTTGCCATCGCCGTTCCACAAGGCGAATGCAAGAGTCGATGCCACATTCTGGGTCAAACCGTATCTTGAGATACTGCGGCTCGTCAGTGTCCTTGGTCGTTTGGCGTTCGATGAACTTGCGCTCTTCGGGATGCAGCTCACGGACTGGCACAGGTTCGATGAGATTGTGGAGGACGTGCGCAGATTTCGCATCGAGAAGGAAAAGCACAAGGGGCAATACAAAAAATTCCTGTACGAAACCAAGCGGCGCGTGATAATGGCAGCTTTTGCCAAGGAGATTGCGACGGGGCGCACAAGAACGCGCGAATCGTCGGACGCGACGCTCGACAACTTTGTGAAGACCAAAGCGCACAATCTCCGCGACTACGCCGATGCCTGCTTGCGCTACTTCCGCGCCACAGGGCTTGTCACCATCAGCAACCCCGGACGCACAATTTCAATTATCGAATCGCGCCGAGAAGAAGTTGCTTTCATCCTCGCCAATATTCCGCGAGACCCAGTATTCGTGGACGACGAGAAGCGGTATTGCGAATACCTCTATGATGCCGCGCTACCTATGCTGATGACGGATGACAAGACTGTGCTTGACGACAAGGCTGTGAAGCTCCGTGCCGTCGCTACGAAACAAGAAGCAAAAGCCGCCAGCGCGTCCGAGTTAAAGAAGAAAATCAAGCAGCATCTCGAAGTGCAGAAACGGGCAATCATCGAATCGCAGATAACGGAACTGAAGTCATTCTCGAAGTATGATGATGTAGTTGATGTGTTCGGCGGCATAATGGCAAGGGATGTCTATGATCCTCCGCTTGCCCTCGAATGGAACACTTGGCGAGCGATGACGATGCTTGACGGTGGCACAATTGCCGCAAATCTCAATTTCGACGATGCTGGTAATCCGCTATCTACCGCGCCCGGCAATGCCGCCGACATTGTTTGCAACTACGGTGATTTCATTGTCACAGTTGAAGTCACACTCATGTCCGGCAACAAACAGTATGATGCCGAGGGCGAACCTGTGGCGCGGCATTTGGGCGACATCAAGGCGAAGACGGGCAAGGAAGCCTATTGCCTGTTTGTTGCGCCGACTATCAACGACAGTTCAATTTCGCACTTTTATATGCTTCACCAAACGAAAGTGAAGCACTATGGCGGCAAATCTGTAATCATTCCGCTGACCCTTAAGCGTTTCATGGGGATGCTCGCGCAGTCAAAGAACTGCGGTTATATTCCCGCTCCGGACAAGGTTCGCGCGTTTTGCGAGTATTCGCGCACAGCCGCTGCATCTGCCGATGACGAAACCGAATGGTATTCCGCCATTTCGCGCAAAGCCGACAACTGGTTGTCCGAAAACAATGCATCGTAAGACATTTGGTTGTAAGAATTGCGATGGAAACCATCCCAAAATGTCGTTTTGGAGGTTCCCCCGTGCGGGAAGGAGCCAATTGAAGAAAGAAAGGGCTGGATGAGCATGCTGAAGAAAGTTTTTGCCGTTTTTGCGGCGGAGAAGAGCGGTACGGGCATGATTGCGGGATTGATGCAAGATTCGCGGGTGAGGGCGGTGTGGCAGTTTGCGAAGTACGGCGCGGTGGGTGTGATGTCCACGCTAGTGCAGGTGGGCGTGTTCTATATTCTCGCCGCGAGCGTTCTCCAATGCTTGAATGCGGACGACGTGGCGGTGAAGTTCCTGGGGCTGCCCGCGGTGGACGTCACCGACGGCGTGAGAGCATGGCGGGCGGGAGTCGCACAGGCGGCGGGGTTCACCGTATCCAACCTCTTCTGCTGGGTGATGAACCGCCTTTTCGTATTCACGCCCGGGCGGCACAGATGGTATGTGGAGCTTGCGATGTTCTACGGCGCGAGCGTGACGGCGTTCGCGGCCGGAGTTGCGCTGCAGAGCATTGCGATACACCATCTCGGATGGCAGACGAGCGCGGGCGCGTTGATTGAAATAGTCACGAGCCTGATGATAAACTTCGTCGTGCGCAAGCTTTTCATTTTCAAAGGCTGAAAGATGAATTCAACCACGAAATACTCGAAATGCACGAAAACGCTCCTGGGGCTGCGGTGCGCAGCCGCACGACATTTTCGCGTGTTCCGCGTGTTCCACGGCTGAAAGAAGAAGGAAGAATCGATGCACGTTGTGGTATGTTTGAAACAAGTGCCGGATTCGACGAACGTCAGGATAAATCCGGAAACGAACACGCTCATGCGCGAAGGCGTGGAGGCGATACTGAATCCGTTCGACGAATACGCGCTCGAAGCCGCGCTTGCCGTGAAGGACGCTACCGGCGCGAAGGTGACGGCGCTTTCGATGGGGCCGCCGCAGGCGCAGAGCGTTTTGCGCGATGCGCTCGCACGCGGAGCGGACGAGGCGTATCTCGTTTCGAGCCGCGCATTCGGCGGAGCGGACACGCTTGCGACGAGCTACACTCTCGCGAAAGCGATCCGCCACATCTGCGGCGGCGCGGCTCCCGAAATCGTATTCTTCGGCAAACAGGCGATCGACGGCGACACGGCGCAGGTGGGCCCTGGCGTGAGCGAATTTCTCGACGCCGCGCTCGTCACATACGTCAAGAAACTTGATGCCGCCGCAGACGGCTGGACTGCCGAAACCGTGATGGACGACGGCGACACCACGCTTGCCGGCGGCTATCCCGCAGTATTCACGGTTCTCAAGGAAGCGCCCGCGCCGCGATTCGCGCCGCTTGCCGGAGCGATGGCGGCGGCGAAGGCGGAGATAAAAATCCTCGACGAGAAAACCATCGGCGCGGAGCCGGCGAAGATTGGACTCAAGGGTTCGCCCACGAAGGTGGTGCGCATATTCCCTCCGCCGTCAAGAGGAGGCGGAGAAAAGTTCGACGCGCGGGGAGACGCGAAGTCCGCAGCGGAGAAAATCGCGGAGTTCATGCGCGGGAAAGGACTTGCGAAATGACGGACGCACCGGTTGCGATAGACAGGGAGAAGTGCAGAGGCTGCACGAAATGCGTGAAGGGATGCGGCTTCGGCGCGCTTTCGATGGACGCGGAGAGGAAAGCCGTGTGCGACGCGGCGGCGTGCAAGGCGTGCTACGCTTGCGTGGCGGCGTGTCCGTTCAAGGCGATTTCGCAGGTCAAAGCCAAGATATACGGCACGGAGAACATCGCGGACTACAGGAACATCTGGGTGTTTGCGGAGAAATCGGGCGACGAGGTGGCGGGCGTGACGCTCGAGCTGCTCACCAAGGCGCGCGAGCTGAAGGCGCAGCGCGGCGACGGCTGCAAAGTATGCGCGGTTCTTCTCGGCTCCGCGCCCGACCCCAAGGCGGTGGAGACGCTCGCGGCCTACGGAGCGGACGAAGTCGTTAGGGCGGAGGCGCCTTCGCTTTCGGAGTACGAAGCCGGTTCGTTCGTCGAGGCCGTGGCGCGGCTTGCGGCGAAGCACAAGCCCGAAGTGATCCTTGCTGGGGCGACGGCGATAGGCCGCGCGTTTTTCGCGCGTGTGGCGGTGAAACTGCGCACGGGGCTTACGGCGGACTGCACCGCGCTCAAAATCGAAGAGACCGAAAACAAGGACACCGGCGAAATGCAGATGCTCCTGCACCAGACGCGTCCGGCGTTCGGCGGCAACATCATGGCCACGATCATGACGCCGAACCACCGTCCGCAAATGGCCACGGTGCGCCCGGGCGTGTTCAAGGCGGTGCCGTGCGCGGGGAGGGCGGCGGCTGTGGATGAAGTCCTTGAACTGCTTGCGCCGAGGGTGAAGAGGCTGAAGAGCGAAAAGAAAAAAGACGAAGTGGACATCGCGTCGGCGGAGATAATCGTCTCCGGCGGGCGCGGGCTGAAGAGCCGCGAGAACTTCGAGATGCTGCACAGCCTCGCGGAGAAACTCGGCGGGACTGTGGCCGCAAGCCGCGCGGCGGTAGTTGCCGGATGGTGCGAGGCGGCGCGGCAGGTGGGGCAGACGGGCAAGATAGTTTCGCCGCGTCTTTATCTGTGTTTCGGCATCTCCGGCGCGATACAGCACCTCGAAGGGATACGCGGCGCGGACACGGTCGTGGCAGTAAATTCCGATCCGTCCGCACCGATATTCGGCGTGGCGGATTTGGGAATCACGGGCGACGCGCTTGAAATCATACCGGCGTTGATGGAGGCTTTGCAATGATCATAGAGAGCGATGTGTTGATAGTGGGCGCGGGGCCTGCCGGGCTTGCCGCCGCTATTGCGCTGCGGCGCGGGAACGCGAACCTGCGCGTGGTGGTTCTGGATAAAGGCCGCAACGCGGGCAGCCACGTTTTGAGCGGCGCGGTGATAGACCCCTCCGGATTCAAAGGTCTGCTGACGGACGATGAAATCGCAAAACTTCCGTTCGATACGGGCGTGACGAAGGAAAGTTTCCGTTTCCTCTTCGGCGAAAACTCTTCGGTGAAAATCCCGTGGGTGCCGCCGATGATGCGCCAGATTGGTTTCCCCGTGGGTTCCGCGACGAAGCTTGCGGCGTATCTCGCGGCCATCGCGCAGAAGGAAGGCGCGGAGATCTACACGGGCTATGCGGTGACGGAACTCGTGGAGCAGAACGGGCGCATCGCAGGCGCAAGGACCGGAGAGAAGGGACGCGGCAAAGACGGCGCGGCGAAAGCGAACTTCCTTGCAAGCGAGGAAATCCGCGCAAAGACCGTGATACTTGCCGAAGGCGCGGCGGGCATCCTCACCGGCAAACTGGTAAAGGACAAGAACCTCGGCGGGAAGAAGCCGCAGACGTACGCGCTCGGCATCAAGGAACTCGTGGAAATCCCCGCCGCGCCGGAGCGCAAAGGCGAGATAATGCACACGTTCGGCTGGCCGGTGGACATGAAAACATACGGCGGCGGCTTTGTGTATCACACGAGCGAAACGCAGGTGATGGTCGGCTACGTTGTGGGGCTAGACTACCGCGACGCGTCGCTCGATGCGCACGAACTTTTCCGCAAGTTCAAATCGAGCGCGGCGGTGGCGGAGCACATCAAAGGCGGCAAGGCCGTTGCATACGGCGCAAAGATAATCCCCGAAGGCGGATACTACGCGCTGCCGCAGCCGTATTTCCCCGGTGCGCTGATAATCGGCGACGGCGCGGGGCTGATGGACGGACTTCGCATCAAGGGTGTGCATCTTGCGTTGCAGAGCGCGAAGGCTGCGGCGGAGGCGATCCTCGCGGACGACGAAGCGTCCTACCCCGGGCGGCTCAAGGCCACGAAAGGCTACGGGGAAGTCAAGCGCGTGAGGAACGTCCACGGCGGCTTCACATACGGTGCGCCGGTCGGCGTGATGATGGCGGGGTTCGCGTGGGCCACGTTCGGCAAGTTCCCGTTCTGGGCTGTGGGGCGCAAACACAAGGACTGCGAATTGAACGAGTTTGCGGCGGATAAAACGAAAGATTCGTCAACGATTCGTCCGGATGCGCTCTCTCCCGACAGGCTGACGGACGTGTTCATGAGCGGGACGATGCACGAGGAGGATCAGCCGTGCCACCTCAAGATACGCGACCGTGCCAAATGCGCCGCGTGCGAACGCAAGTACAAAAGCCCGTGCACGAGGTTCTGCCCGGCGGAGGTGTACCGCCGCGAAGGAGATGAACTCGCTATCGATTTCTCGAACTGCCTGCACTGCAAGACGTGCAAGGTGAAATGCCCGATGGAAAACGTGGAGTGGACGTTCCCGCAAGGCGGCGACGGCCCGCGCTACACGAGGCTGTGAAAGTTGAAAACGTAAAGATTGTTTGAAAGGAAAGTTGCAATGAAAAAGATTATCGCATTTGCGTTGGCGGCGGTGTTCGCGCAGGCCGGAGCATCCGTGCTGGACGGCGTGGCGGGGCGCGTGGGCGGCTACACGATCACAATCGGCGAGGTGATGCAGGAGGTGGGCAAAACGCCGCATCTCCGCGCGTTGCTCGCACAGGCCACAGACCAGAAAACCGTGATGGAAGCACTCTACGGCAACGCGCTCGACGAACTCATCGAGCGGAGGCTCATCCTCAAGGCCGCGCAGGAAAAGAAAATCGACATGCAGGAGTGGGTGGTGGACAACCGCATCCGCGAAATAGTGAAGGACTCCTTTGACGGCGACCGCAACAAACTCCTCGACGCGCTCGCAAAGACGCGCACCGCCTATCCCGATTGGGTTACGTCCATCCGCGAAGACCTCATCCTCGCTGCGATGCGCTGGCAGTTCGTCGATAAGAACATCACAGCCACGCCGGCGGAGATGCGCCGCGAATGGGAAACGAACAAGACCTCATACGTAGCCGCGCCGAGCGTGAGCGTGAGCGTGATACTCCTCAAACCCGAAGACGGCGAAGATGTGGAGACGCGCGGCAAAGCGATACTCTCGCGCATCGCGGCGGGGGAGGATTTCGCTGCGCTCGCAAAAGAGTTCTCCGCAGACTCCCACGCGGCCGAGGGCGGCGCATGGAAAAACGTCAACCCCGAAGACGAATTCAACGAGGACATCGTGGAAATACTTTCCGGCCTGAAAACGGGAGAGACCTCGCCCGTGGTGAATCTCGCGGGCTGGGGCTTCATCATCCGCAAGGACGCGGAACGCGAAGCGGGGCAGAAGACCTTTGCGGAAGCCTACGACGATGTGGCCGCAGCAGTCCGCCGCGCGAAGGGCGATGCCGCCTACCGCGCATGGATCGAGCGTCTGCGCAAAAACGCATTCGTCGAAAAGAAACCCATGCCCGAACTGTGAGGCGTATTTTTTCAACGCAGAGGCCACGGAGGTTTCTCAACGCAGAGGCGCAGAGAGGCAGAGGCGCAGAGAATTTAAATATGAATAATGGAGAGTGGAGATGACGGAAAACGAAATAAGCGCACAGGTGCTTGATGCGGCGATAGCAGTGCACAACGGCATCGGCGGACCTGGGCTGCTCGAATCCTATTATGAATCCGCTCTCACGCAGGAATTGCGCTCGCGCGGTTTGAAAGTGGAGACGCAGAAACGCGTCCCCGTAATTTACAAGGGTGTTGAAATCGGCGAGCCCTACCGCCTCGACATGCTGGTAGAGGACAAAGTGATTGTGGAATGCAAAGCGACAGAAAAGAACAATCCAGTCTTCGCCGCGCAGGTCTTCACGTATCTCCGCCTGACAAATCTCAAATTGGGGCTTGTGGTGAATTTCGGGCAGAAGAAAGTCAAGGATGGATTTGAGCGCGTTGCAAACAAAATGCCCGATGAGTCTCCGCGTCTCAGCGCCTCTGCGTCTCTGCGTTGAAAATTCGACAGGAAGTACAAATGAATCTTACAAGTCCATCGCAGGTGAAGGCGTGGTGCATCGAGCGCGGGTTCCATCCCAACAAGACCTTGGGGCAGAACTTCCTTGTGGACGCGAACACGCTCGAGGCGATACTCGACATCGCCGCCGTGCGCGAAGGGATGCGCGTCCTTGAGATCGGGCCGGGGCTAGGCGTTCTGACGCAGGGGCTGCTCGCGCGCGGCGCAAACGTCACGGCCATAGAAAAAGACTCCGCGCTTGCGGCGAGGCTCGCGGAAGAACTGCGCCATCCGAACCTTTCGCTCATCGCGGCGGACGCGCTAGACGAAATCAAAAAAGGAACTTGCGACGGCTACGACGCGCTCGTATCGAACCTTCCCTACCAGGCGGGAACGCGCATACTTCTCGACCTCGTGCTGCGCCCCGGAGCGCGGCCGGAGACGATGACGGTACTGATGCAGACCGAAGTGTGCGAGCGCCTCGCCGCCATGCCTGGCGACGGCAAGAAGCGCGGCCTTGCGGGAGTGCTTGCGCAGCTGGACTACGACGTGGAGTGCGTGCGCGAAGTGCCGCCTTCGTGTTTCTGGCCGAAGCCGGAGGTGGGCAGCACGGTTGCGAAACTCGTGCGCCACCATCGCAACGACAACGTGCCGGCGGCGGTGCGCGAAACGTTCCGCGCACTTGCAATACGAGCCTTCGAGCATCGCCGCAAACAGATGGGGAGCATATTCAAAGGCGTGATGCACTCGACGCTGCGTCCGGAACAGTTGACCAACGAAGAATGGCTTGCGCTAGCGGAGGGACTCACGGAAAAATGACGGCGACGGACGCAAAGAAATTCCGCGAACAGTGGATCCACGCCAAGGGTTCGGAGAAATCCGAAACGCAGCAGTTCTGGAACGGCCTACTCGCGATGCTTGCCGGGGATAAGCCCGCGCCCGCGATAGAATACGAACTGCCGGTGAAAGCCGGTGCTACGACGCTCTTCCTAGATGCGTGGATCCCCAAGACGCGCGTCCTGGTGGAGCAGAAGTCGCGCAACATAGACCTCGCCGCGCCGCAGCATTCGCACGACGGCAAAAACGCTTTCGAGCAGGCCGTGGAATACGACAACGCCCGCCCGTACCACGACCGCGCCCGATGGATCGTCACTTGCAACTTCGACGAATTTCTGATATACGACCGCGCCCGCCCGCTGGACGATCCGCAGCGCGTCCTCCTCGCCGATTTGCCGAAGGAACTTGGCCGCCTCGCGTTCCTCGTCGATTCCTCCGTGGACAAGGTGGACGACCGGGAACTGCTCGTTTCCATACAGGCATGCAACAGCGTGGCGCGGCTCTACGACGCATTCCTTGCGCGATGCACGGATCCTTCTTCCCCCGCAACGCTCGCCGCACTCAACCGCCTTTGCGTGAGGCTCGTATTCTGTTTTTACGCCGAAGACGCACCCGGACTTTTCGCAAAGGACGCGTTCCTCAAATTCCTGCGCAAGACCCCCGCCGAAAGTCTGCGGCGGATGCTCATCGCGCTTTTCAAAACCCTCGACACCCCCGAAGCCGCACGCGACGGATACCTCGAAGACTCCCTCAAAACTTTCCCATACGTCAACGGCGGACTTTTCAGCGGCGCGGACGAGAGCGAAATCCCGCGCCTCGACGAAGAAATACGCGACCTTCTCATCCGCGCTTCAAAGGACTTCGACTGGAGCGGCATCTCGCCCGTCATATTCGGTTCGCTCTTCGAGAGCACGCTCAACCCCGAAACCCGCCGCAAAGGCGGCATGCACTACACCTCGATAGAGAATATACACAAGGTAATCGACCCTCTTTTCCTGAACGGACTTGCAAAGAAGGTGGATCGTTTGACGCTCGTCCGCAAAGGAGCAGACAAGATAGCCTCTGCGCCTCTTCGTCTCGGCATAAAGAAAACGGAACTCCTTGCCCTCCAGAACGAACTCGCCTCGCTCACGTTCCTGGACCCTGCGTGCGGCAGCGGGAACTTCCTCACGGAAACGTATCTTTCCCTGCGGCGGCTCGAGAACCGCATCATCGCTGCCATGCAGAGCAACGGGCAGATGGAGTTCGACCTCGGCAACGCGATAAAGGTGTCCATCGCGCAGTTCCACGGCATCGAGATAAACGACTTTGCGGTGAACGTGGCGCGGACCGCGCTGTGGATTGCAGAGGCGCAAATGAAACGCGAAACGGAGACGATTCTCCAGCGCGAGATGGATTTCCTCCCCCTGCGCTCCAACGCCAACATCCGCGAAGGCAACGCACTCAGGATGGACTGGAGCCGCCTCGGCAGCGAAGACGAAGGCATCCCTGCGTTGAACGGCGCAAGATTCCGCGCCGCCAAGGCGCACCTGCACGAATTGAAGAAGCGCTGCACGGAGGTCGCCAACCCGGCGGGCGAACGCTTCCGCTTCGTACGCCCGGTGCTGGACATGCTAAAGTGCACAAAACGCATGACGGCGCCGCGCCGCATATACCTGGCGGCGATAGGAGCCATCGAAAAACTTTGCGCGGCATCCTTCCTTGCAGGCATGGAGCTTCCGCGCCGCAAAACCTGCGACGTGGATTTCTATACCATACACCTTGCGGGGTTCACTCTGGACGGGAAGGGATATGTGGCGAGGATCGTTTCTAAACGCTATCCAGTATCGAGCGTCAACGCGCCGTGCGCCGTAAGCGTGATGCCGCTGAAAAAATCTGCTTTCCGGGGAATGGCAACTGCCGCTGACATCCATCTGAAAGACAAACGTCTCGACCCGGAAAGCAAGGCGAGTATAGCAAAACTCGCCGGTAAAGTCAAGCGCGCCTGTGCGAGGACTTCTTTCGACTACATCATGGGCAACCCGCCGTTCGTGGGGGCGATGATGATGAAGGGCGAAAAACGCGATGATTTGCTGGGGGTGTTCCCGGAGTGCAAAATGCCGGGAGAAGTTGACTATGTGGCAGGATGGTATGCAAAAGCGATAAAGCATATTCGCGGCACGGGTGCGCGTTGCGCGTTCGTTTCCACCAATTCGATTTGCCAAGGGCAGCAGACTTCTCTCGTGTGGAAGCCGCTCGTGGAGAAATACGGCCTTGAGATAGACTTTGCATGGCGCACCTTCCGCTGGGACTCGGAAAGCACGGACAAAGCCCACGTGCATTGCGTGATTGTGGGTTTCCACACCACCTCCTGCGGCGGGTACTGTGGGGACGCGGGCAGCACCTCCCGTGACAGGTACTGTGGGGACGCGGGCGTCTCGCCCGCGGTGAGCCGCGCGGAGCGCGGCTTGCAAGACACGAACCTGCTGTGGTCTCCCGCCGCGGGCGAGACGCCCGCGCCCCCACAGCACACCGCGCCCCCACAGGAGGCAAAAACCATCTTCACCCCTGCTCCCGTACGCGCCGCGCACATCAATGCCTACCTCATGGATGCACCGGACGTGTGGATCGAACCGCGCACCACTCCTCTTTCCCCTGTGCCCCCAATGGTATTCGGCAATATGCCGCGCGATGGCGGCGGATTCATCCTTTCGGAAGAAGAGAAGCGTGCGCTGGAGCAGAAAGAACCGCTTGCGCGGCAGTGGATACACCCTTATCTGGGCGCGGAGGAATTCATAAACGGGAAGATGCGCTATTGTCTTTGGCTGGAAGGGGCTTCCCCAGGAGACCTTTTCAAATGCCCCGCCGTAATGAAAAGAGTTGCCGCCGTGAGAGAAATGAGAGCCGCAAGCAAGGCGACAAGCACACGCAAAATGGCGGAAACACCTACGCTGTTTGCACAAAGAACACAACCGCCAGGACACCCGTTCATACTGGTTCCACGAGTTTCCTCCGAAAGGCGGCAATATGTGCCTATGGGGTTCATAGACCCATCAGTAGTGGCGAGCGATTCCTCCCTGGTCATCCCCGCTGCGGGGCTGTATCATTTCGGGGTGTTGACGTCGTCGGTGCACATGGCGTGGATGCGCGCGACGGCCGGGCGGCTGAAGAGCGATTACCGCTATTCCGCGCAAATCGTCTATAACAACTTCCC
>JAFVCR010000014.1 GCA_017479035.1 Kiritimatiellia bacterium
AACTCGTCTGCACTGGCGACAAGGAACGCGAAATGTCCCTCACCTTCACGACAACCGGCGTTACCGGGGACTTCGAGGAATGGACTGTGGACGGCGTGCGCGAACGCCTCAAGGGTTCCAAGGCGGACAAGGTTCTCGCCAAAACAGAACTCGCCAAATGGCAAGGCGCGTGGGTTGCCACTGCCGCAAACGAAGATGCCGGCCTCGTGATGTCCGTCAAAGTATCGGCGGCGGGCAAAGTCGCGGCCAAAGCGTATGCGTCCTCCGGCACAATGGCAAGCGCGTCGGGTTCTCTGATTCTCGGCGAAAACTGCGCAATCGCACCGCTCGTCTTCAAAAAAGAAATATCCGGCATCGGCGGATTTTCCTGCGCCGTGTGGTTCGACGCATCCTCCCCGCAGCTTCTCTATCTGCCGGACGGCGTAGAGCAGACCGCTTTCGGCAAAGCCGGTGCATCGGTGCTCTTCGAGGATTCCGCCATATTCAATATCAATCTCGACGCACTGGCGGACATGGACGGCATCTTGGACGAATTTTCTCCCGACGGTGTCGAGGTCTCGCGCAAGGGTGCGCGCCTCGTCCTCCCCAAGGCCGGACGCGTGAAATACTCGCGCGCCGAAGAGGATTTCGTCCTCTCTTCCGGCGGTGAAGACAACCCCGCCGCACTCAAACTGACCTACCCCGCATCCACCGGCCTCGTCAAAGGTTCGTTCAAAATCTATCAGGCCGTGAGCGAAACTCGCCTCAAAACATGGTCGGCGACGTTGTGGGGCGCGATGATAGATGGTGCCGCTTCCGGCACAGCCACCGTCAAAGCATTGAAGCTTTCAATGCCGTTTACGATTGAATAAACCCTTGCCACACACTATAGCGTCCGTCGTTGCAGACGATTCCCACCCCGGCATAAATATTGTGAATGGATTGCTAGAATAAGCCGCCTCAAGGCAAGGCGGCGGCTTCGAGGCGGAAGAAGCGTGCTGCGGCTGGAGGCTCGCGGATTTCCGTCGCTCCGTCCGCCGAAAGAGGATATGCGGCGGCGTTGACGGCACCGGCGATGTCGTCGGAGGCGACAACCGAATACGAAAATCCTGCGGTGTTAATCAAGCGCGGGGTCTTGACTACGACCCTGCTATCCCCATCGAAGGCGATGCCGACAGTCGGCGCGGCATCCGGCGTATCGAATGCGTAGCGGAAGACGTTTCCGTCCGTCGCATCGCAGCCATACGCCGCAGCCCATTCGGCGTAGGAATCGAACGGCAAATCGCCTACGAACACGCCGCGCACCGTGGCGCCGAACTTCTCGCGATACGCTGCAAGCCGGTCGCTGCGGACGTGTATGCGCGTTGTGCCGTCGGCCAAGAAATCCCTGTCGCCGCCCTGCCAATCGAGCGCGGCGGGATCGGCGCGGCAATAGACATCCCTTAGATACTCGCATCCAGCAAATGCGTCTTTGCCGATGGAAACGAGGCTTTCCGGCAGATATGCGCTCGCGGTCGCCGTGCCGGGGAACGCGTTTGCGCTGATATGCGTGACGCCGCTTTGCACGGTCACGTTCGTGAGGAAGTCGTTGTTCGTCCACGGCGAGGCATTGCTCCCGGAATAATCTGCCATCCGGCCGGTGCCGTAGATGATGAGGGTCATGGCGTCGGCGTCGAACATCCATCTGCAATCGCCAGAACTCCCGGCGGCATCGGATTGGATGCGCAATTCAAGGCACAGGCGCAGACAACGGGTTTCGGGTGCATAGCCGAAGGGCCAGTAGTCCTTTTCCAGTTCGAGCGGGTCGCCGCCGCAGTCGTTCAGACGGTATTCAAATTCAAAGGAGGGCCAAGCGGTATTGCCGTAGCGCATGAGGTCCCAGTCCCAAAACGACGGGATGCGCCACTCTCCGAACGATACCTGGCGTCTTTTATTTTTCATCCATCTTGTTGCGGCCTGTTCGCAGTCCTCCCATTGTTGATACTCTCCAACGTCCGTCAGCGCGATGGCAAGCCCCGTCTCATGCATCAAGTCCAGATACGCTATCATGGCAAGTGCGGTCGTGCCCGCAGCCACCGCATCGGAAACCGAATCGTACGTTTTCCCGTCGGAGGCAACGACTTGGCCGATGGCAAACGGAGGCGATATGAAATCCGCCGCCGCTTGCACGGAGGCGGTTGCAACGACGAACACCGCCGCCGCAACCGCCTTGCAGAAATCCCGCCGTGTCAGCGTTCGTGCCATATACGGAAGAGATGTCAGTCTTTCTTCGCGAGGGTCTTGAGGGTAAGGCCGGAGAGGTCTTTGCCGTCGCGGGTGAAGATGAAGGACGCGATGTATGCCACGAGTACGCACACCACAAGCCCGATTCCGCCCAGGAGGAACGGATGGAATTTGAGCCCGAACACGTTGCAATGGAGTATCTCGCAGCCGAAGCACACGAAATAGTTCGCCGCAAGCCCCAGCACCGCCGCGATGCCCTTGATGCGCGGAATGAAGACGCCCATGAAGAAGAGTCCCGTCAGGCCGGCGGTGAGCATTGCGATATACTTGTTGAAGTTGTCGAAGAGCGCGTTGGACTCCATGTGCGCAAGCGTAAGCGCGGCCATGATGCCGATTACGCCGACAACATACGTGCAGACCTGTCCGCAGCGAATCTGCGCCTTGCCGGGGATGGAGGGTTTGAAGCGTTTGATGAAATCCGTGACAATCGCGGTCGAGGCCGAAGAGAGGTTCGCGGAGAGCGTGGAGATTGTCGCCGCGAAGACGGCCGCGATGACGAGACCCGCGAGCCATGCGGGCATTTCGGTCGCCATGAAAATGGGCATTACGCTATCGCCCTTGGGCATGGTGACGTCCATCGCGGCGGGGTTGGTCTTGTAGAACGCGAAGAGCGCCATGCCGATTCCGTAGAAGACGATTTGCGCGAAGACGCTCATGCAGCCGTTGAACCAGAGCGAACGCTTGGTGGCGTTTTCGTCTGGGGTTGCGATGTAACGCTGGATGACGCACTGGTCGCTCGTGTATGAGGAGAGGTTGGAGATGAGCCCCTGCACGGCAACGACCCAGAAGACGGGCTGCGTCATGAGGAAGCGGAAGTCCCACATCGTATTCTTGCCGCCTTCGGAGGCGACGGTCCAGAACGTGGAGAAGTGCGCACCGTCGGGGCCGGTCTTCGCAATTAGTAGCGCAAGGACGCTCACTGCGCCGCCCATGAGGACGATGCCCTGCACGAAGTCGCTCCAGATGACCGCTTCAAGCCCGCCCAGTGAGCAGTATATCATTGTGAGGATGCCGCAGATGAGAATGCACGCGTCAATCGAAACGCCCGTCACGGCGTTGAGCGCGATTGCCGGCAGGAGTGTCACCACCGCTACGCGGCAGACCATGAACACCACGAACGCCGCCGAACCGAAAAGCCTCACGCCGAGGTTGAAACGCTTTTCGAGGTATTCGTAGGCCGAGGTTATCCCCAAACGGCAGAAGAACGGCAGGTAGTAGTATATCGCAACCGGCGCCATGCCGATGATGAAGAACGCCATGATGAAGTAGCGCCAGTCCTGCAAATACGCCTGCGTGGGAATCGCTATGAATGTGATGGATGAAAGCATCGTTGCGAAAATCGACATCCCCGCCACATACCACGGGATGCGGTTTCCGCCGCGGAAGTAGTCGTTCTCGTCCTTCTTCTTGAAGATGAAGAAACACGCCATGCCTACCATCAAGCACGCATACACGCCAACGACTATCCACGCCGTCGCGCCGAACTTGCCTATCTTGAGGAATCGCGCGGACGAGACCTTCGCCGTGCGCACGCCCGGTCTCTCCTCGCCGCCGGCGATTATGATTTGCGTCATTTCGGGTGTCTTGCCGTTCTTGAGGCCCGCCGCCGCCCCGCAACGCGGGAAGTCGCCTTCCGCAAGCGTTCCGTACTCGCACCACGCGCCGGTCACTGCGTTGTAAGCCCACACGCCACGCTGCCAGCCGAGCGCGACGGGGTCGGTCTCCTGCGAACCTGCTATGCGCGCTTTCCACCCCTCGAGCCCGAAGCCGCCAATCAAAAGAACGTGCTGGTGTCCGCTCGGGAGAAACGCCGCGCCGATTGTCGTGACGCCTTCCGGGAGCGCGACCTCTTTCCATCCCTGCGAGGGCTCTTCGCCAAGCGCATAACGCCAGCCGTTTGCAAGCGGAGCGTTCGCGCCGTTGATGCCGCCGAGGATGATAAGATATTTGTATTTCTGGTCGCCGTTCTGCACGGCCGCAACCGCCTGTGCGCGTTCGATGCCGTCGGGGAGCGTCCCGAAAAGTTCCCACTTCGGCTCCTTCTTCGCGCCTATATCTATGGTATAGACTTTCGCGCCGGTCTGGACGAACACCTTGTTGCCGTCCGCCGCTGCGGAACCCATCACGACATCTTCCGGCAGATCGGGCAGTTCAGCAATAGCCGCGCCGTCGAACACGAACGCCTTGCGGATGTTGCCGCCTTCGTTGCGTCCGCCCGCACAGAAAAGCCCTTTCTCCGTCGTGCAGGAAACGCCCTCGCCTGCTGCTTCGGGGAGAAGCGAATCGTTGCGAGACCACTCGCCGTTTGCAGAACGCACGAATATGTCGCCGGCGAATTTCTTTTCACCGCTATCGAAGAACGTGCCGCCTGCCACCACAAATCGTCCATCCGGCAAAAAACCGCCGAATGGCCTCGCCACACCTGTTGCAGACGGAAAAGTCTCTCCTCCCTGTACCCAATCTATCAGTACAGGCGTATTTTGCTCATCTCCGGCAACCCCCGCAAACGACAACGCGGCGGCGGCAATCGCCACGACCAAATGTTTGATTCTTTTCATGCACGAATAATAGCACAAACAAGAACTTTATGCAAGAGGGAATTTGCCGTTGCGCGGTATCCTTTCGCGCTTCGCACCAATCGCTATCCACACCGCCACGGCACTTGCCAACGCAACGGGATATACAAGACTTCCCGTCAATGCGAATACGTTGAACGACGCATCGAATCCCTTGGCGATTCCTGTTGCAATCAGCACCTGCGCTCCGTACGGAATCAGTCCCTGCACCACGCAGCTTGCAGTATCCAACAAACCTGCAATCCGCCGCGCCGAGGCACCGGTGCGCTCGCGCCATTCTGCCGCCAAAGGCCCAGCAACCACTATCGCAACCGTATTGTTCGCAGTGAAAAGGTTTATCGTCCCCGTAAGCACACACGCCGCGATTTCGCATGATCTTGGCGATTTCACAAACCTGCCCGCTCCATCCACAAGCACTCCGATGCCGCCACGTTTCTTTACGAGCGCGAACAGCCCCCCGGCAAGCAACGCCACCACTAGCGTCTCTGTCATGGACATGATCCCCTTCCCCACGCAGTCCACCGCTCCGCCGCACCCGAACGCACCGCACGCCATGCCCGCCGCCAGCGCGAGAAGAGTTCCCGCGCACAACACCGCCATCACGTTGACTCCCGCCACCGCCGCCGCGAACACCACGATATATGGCGCAATCAACACGAAATCCCTTGCATCGAATGCCGCAACGGCATTGCCCGCCGCTCCCGCCCCCGGAGCGATTGCAAGATAGAACACACCTGTTGCCACAGCCGCAGCAAGTGCTGGCTTTAGGTTTGCCAAGAATTTCTCGCGCATGGCCACTTTCTGCGTCCGCGTCGCTGCAATCGTCGTATCCGAAATTACAGACAAATTGTCCCCGAACATCGCCCCGCCCACAACCGCGCCCGCCATTACCGGCAGCGAGGCTCCTTCTGCTCCCGCAAGTGCAAACGCAACAGGTCCAACCGCCGCGATAGTCCCGCAACTCGTCCCCACCGCCAGCGACACCGCACACGACACGACAAAAACCCCCGCCGCAAGGAATCGCACCGGCACAAGCGTCTGCGCCACTTTCACCATTGCATCCACCGCGCCGGATTCCTTTGCCGCCGATGCAAACGCCCCCGCTAGCACGAACACCATGCACATTATCATCACATCTTCGTGCCCCATTCCTTCCGCAAATGCCTTGATTCTTTCCGCAAATGGTTCGCGCCCCGTGCAGAGAGCAACAGCCCCCGCCGCAAGAAATGCCGCCGGCATGGAAACGCTTCCCGCCGCGAACATTCCCGCGCATGCCGCCAATAATACCGCAAACGGCAGCAACGCCCATACAGGTTTTCTTTTCATCGTTGCGATTCTATCACACTCCATGCCACGTGTCAACCGCATGAACGTTGCACGCTTATCCCAGATTTTCATTTGAGCCAATAAAATAAGGGAAAAATATATTCCGAGAATAGAGAAAAAAGAGGGGAGACTTTTTTCCGAATACGCTATAATAGCGTTGCACAAAACAATAAAGGAGTCTCCCCGTGGCACATAATGTAGTTAGCAGTGTGCAGTGTGCAGTTCTTGCTATCAATGTCCACCCCCACTGTGTACTGTGGGGACGCAGGCATCTCGCCCGCGGAGGATTTGCGGTTTGTAGTTCTTGTGTAGCAATGTCAACCCCCACTGTGTACTGTGGGGACGCGGGCGTCTCGCCCGCGGAGGATTTGCAGTGTGCAGTTA
>JAFVCR010000074.1 GCA_017479035.1 Kiritimatiellia bacterium
CCCCTACGGCGAAAAGAGCGACTCCGAAATCATCTCCCTCGCCCGCTCCTGCACCGCCACCCTGCTCGACATGGGCGTGCACGCCGTGGTCGTGGCCTGCAACACCGCCACCGCCGCCGCTATCGACACCTTGCGCGCCGAACATCCCTCCATTCCGTTCGTGGGCATGGAACCTGCAATAAAAGTGGCCGCCTCGCGCACGGAAAGCGGCATTGTGGGCGTGCTCGCCACAGCCGGGACGTTTCGCGGGCGGCTTTGGCGCGAGACGTGCCGCAAATACGCCAAAGGCGTGGAAATCGTCAAATCCACCGCACCCGAATTCGTGCAAATCGTTGAGTCCGGCGAAATCGACTCCCCCCTCGCACGCGATGCCGTCGAACGGCGCATTGCACCTCTGCTCGCCGCCGGCGCGGACGAAATAGTCCTTGGCTGCACGCACTTCCCGTTCCTCAAAGGCGCAATGGAACGCATCGCTGGCGATTCTGCGGAAATCATAGACCCCTCCGCTGCCGTCGCCCGGCAGGTGCAGCGCATCGTCCAGCGCCTTGAACATTCCGCACCGGACACCGCATCCCTCCCCCCGCAGCGCATATTCCTCTCGACGGGCGAGGCTGCGGCATTCCGCACCCTTGTGGAGAAACTCGCTTTCTGCGAATGACTCCGCCGCTTAGCCGCGCAGCCCTTCTTCCTCCTTCTCCCACAATTCCTTTATCCAAGGCGCGGGCAAAGTCCATGTATTGAGATGCCGGCCTTTGTATCCCGCAATCGCCTCGTCTGGATTAGGATGCCCGTGGAAGCATAGTATGCGCGTCGACGGGTCGAACTTCGGCGGGAGAAAATGGTTAAGCGGCCAAGGCCTTTGGCACGTGCGTTTGAACGACCTCACAAAATCCTCAGGCCACCAATTCACATTCTCGCGCCCGACCGCGTGCGTCATGTACGCCTGTTCCGTGCGGTAGTACTTCTGATCCACCGCAGTGGCCATTTCGCGGAGGAACGTGCGGTATATGTAGTCGCTCGCATCTCCTGCATCGAAGCGGAAGCACGACGAATTACCTATGAACGGCCGCTTGCGGAAAAGGCATTTGTGCCACTCTATCCAGTTGTGGATGATGCAGAATTTGCCGGGGAGATAATCGAAAAACGGATCCAGAGAACCCGTGATTATCTGGTCGATGTCAAGGAAAAGCGTGGGCCCTGCGAGGTTGGCAAAGCCTTTCTCGAACAGCAGGAGTTTCACGTATATCGCCGGCCACTTGTAGCGTGGCGTGTCCTGCCAGCCGGGCGGCGGTTGCGGGAACGGATGCGTATCTATCCCTGGCGCAAGCCCTGCCGGATCGTCCGTGACGCACACAAAGCGGAACGGACGCGAAAGATGCTGCCTCACACCGCCGTAGAGCCGGTTTACATACCATGCCGGGTATGCACTGCCCCACTTCAAACATATCACGTTCACCGCGCTCTCGCCCATTGCCGCCTCCTTGTGCACACATTATAGCATATTCCCCGCGCAATTTCAACGCAGAGAACAGCCTTTGTCACGGATGTGCCAGCATCATGGTTGCACGGGATTGGTCACGCGCCCCTCCGGCGGGAGATCCGCGCGGGAAAGGCCGCAGGCCGCAAGCACCTTGTCGGTAGTCTGGAAATGCGCCTTTACATGGTTCATCAGCCACACCGCGCCATTCTGCCGCACCATTTCTTCGCCCAACGTACGCACGCGCGGTGCGCTCGAGCCGATTGGAACGCATTTGTCGGCAGGTCTGCCGCCGATCGGCATCTGGCCAAAAAGTTCCTCGTTCATGCGTTCCACCGAGCGCAGGAAACGTTCGCGCGCCACTACTGATGCCGCCGCCACGGCGATGTCGCTCTCGGCCTTGTGCCGCTGGACGAGTTCCACCTGCTTCCCGCGCGGCATGAGTGCGCGGCGCATCACGTCTTCGGTGCGCGCAAACTGGTCCAGCACGCCGCGTTTGCATGCCGGCACGCGTTCGAGGAGGTTCTCGATGGCTTTGGCGTGCGCCCAGGCGAGCATGCGGTTGATGTTGCGGAACTTGAAATATGCGCGGTTGTATGCCGGATTGTTGAACTGGACAACCTCCACATGCTCCGGCTTGAGGAAGGCACGTATCTTGCTGCCTGTGGCAAGGATGGCCTTGTCCGTCATTTGTTTGCAGTCCCGCACGCCCATGTCGCGCAGAGCCGGCGCGGTGGTTTCATCCACATACACGCAAGCAACCGTCAATGGGCCGAACCAGTCTCCTTTGCCCGACTCGTCGCTGCCGAAATGCGGCGCGTCGCGTTCCGGGTCGATTACGTTTTCGTAGCCTAGCGTGGCGGCAAGCAGCACCTGCGGCTCTAGGTAGAAAAGTATGAAATCCTGCGCCTTGGCTCCCTGCACCAGGCACTTGCGCAAGCCGTGTTTTTCCTTTTCGTAAAGCGTGCAGTTGAAGCCTTCCCCCTCGAACGAAAGTATGGAATACGGCACCTTGCGCGGCCGGAACGAACACACCGCAAGCATCGCCGCAAGGCGTTCCTGCGCGGCGGCATCAAGTTCGTATGTAAAGGAAGTCTGGCTCACAGCACAACCAGTATTGAAAGCGTGTAGCCTATCAGCACCACCCACAGAATGCGATCCGTGAGAAGCACCTTTTCAGGCCGGCCCGTGTCTGCGCGGGACGATTTGGCAAGGCGCAGATACCGTAACAACCCCAGCAGCACGAACACGGCGGAAATCGCCAACTTGCGCGTGTGGAAACGTTCTATCGTATCGGCGGAGAGCGTGTATGCACCATACACCGCCACCGTCGCCACCGACGCACTGTGCATGAGTATGTTAAGCGCGCGTGCGTTGTATTTCTGGAGATTCGTGCGCGACTTTTCGGCAAGGCGTTTTTCGTGTGCGCGTTTGGCCAGCGCAAGGAACAGTGCCAGCGTGAAAGTGCATCCCAATAGCCAGGGTGAAATTCGCGCGTCGATCACCGCCGCGCCGGCCACCGCCCTCACCACGAAACCCATCGCCACTATCGCCACGTCGAGATAAGGTATGCGCTTGAGTCCGCCGGAGTAGAGGCATTGCGTGATCGTGTAGAACAGCACCGTCCCGAACGCCAGCATGCGCTCGGGATGGCGGAATACCATCCACGATGGGAACGCCATCGCAAACGCAAACAGCACAAGCGCGGCGCGTATCGCCACCACCGCGCGTATGCGTCCCGAAGCCACCGGCCGGTTGCGCTTTATCGGATGTTTGCGATCCAACCGAATGTCGGCAAGGTCGTTAAGCAAATAGAACGCACTCGACAACAGACAGAACGAAAACGCCATCGCTGCCGACAGCCCGAACGCCGTCCACGTCCGCGCCTTCTCCGCCTGCGTCGGGTCTGCAAACGCAAAGAACCACGCCAGCATCACAAGCGCGTTCTTCGTCCATTGATTCAACCGCAACGCTTGCGGCCACGTCTTGATGTGTTTCTTGAGTTTCATCTTGTTCTTTGCGTTTTGCCGCTTCAGCCGTGCGATTTCCCGAAGCGCAGTTTGAACACCATCTTCAGCGATTCCACCGCTATGGAACCTGTTATTTTCGACACTCCCGCCCGCCTTTCCGCAAACGTTATCGGCACTTCCGCTATTGTCAGGCGTTTGCGCCACGCGCGGTAGTTCGTTTCCAGCTGAAATGAATATCCCTTCGATGCGGCGCTTGCGTAGTCGATCGCTTCAAGCGCACTTCTCCTCCACGCCTTGAAGCCGCCCGTGGGGTCTTTCACCTTCATGCCCGTCACGATGCGCACCACAAGCCCGCCGATGCGCGATATTGCAAGCCGCTTGAGCGGCCAGCCCGTCGTTGCGCCGCCTTTTACGTAGCGCGAACCGATCGCAAGATCCGCTCCGGCCGCCACAAGGCGCGGTATGTCGGCAGGGTCGTGGGAAAAGTCGCAATCCATCTGCACCACAACGTCCGCGCCAAGGCGCAACGCCTCTGCGAACAGTGCCACATACGCGCGTCCCAATCCTTCCTTGGCGGCGCGATGCAGCACCTTCACTCGCGGCTCGGCGGCGGCAATTTCATCTAGTATCGCGCCTGTGCCGTCGGGCGAATTGTCGTCCCCGAAAATCACAATCCCGTCCTGCGGCAGATTGGCAAGCACCTTCTGCGCCATTTCACGGACGTTATCCTTTTCGTTGTAGGTGGGTATTGTAACTGCTGTCATGGCAAATCCATTATAACCGATGCGCCGCGCCGTGTCAACGTTCGTCGATATTGACGTATGCGCGCGGCTTGAATATGGGCTTGTACGCCGGGCGGATGATCGGGCCTGCGTTCACCAGTTCCTCCATGCGGTGCGCACACCAGCCCACAACGCGCGAAATCGCGAATATCGGCGTGTAGAGGTCCTTCGGTATGCCCAGCATGTCGTACACAAAGCCCGAATACAAATCCACGTTCGCGCAGATGTTCTCTGCCGATGGATGCAGCCGCTTGATTATCTCCGTTCCCCGCTCCTCCACCTGCATGTACAAGTTTAGTTCGTCCGTGCGACCCTTCGCCTCTGCAAGTTCCATCGCTTTCTTCTTCAGCAGCACCGCGCGCGGATCGCTTATCGTGTAGACCGCATGCCCCAGCCCGTAGATAAGCCCCGTGCCGTCGCCCGCCTCCTTGCGCGCCACCTTCTCCAGATACGCCGCGATCTCGTCGTTGTTCGTCCAGTTCGCCACCGTGCGCTTCACCTCTTGCATCTGGCGCATCACGCGCAGATTCGCCCCGCCGTGCCGCGCCCCTTTTAGAGACAGCACACTCGCCGCTATCGCCGAATACATATCCGTGTAGGAACTCGTCACCACATGCGTCGTGAACGACGAATTGTTCCCTCCTCCATGCTCCGCATGCAGTATGAACGCCAAATCCAGCGTCTCCGCCTCAAGTGCCGTGTAGCGGCCGTCCTCGCGTATCAGCGCAAGGAAATTCTCCGCCGTCGACTTCAACGGATCCGGATAGCGTATCATAAGCGACTGCCCCAGATGGTAGTGCGCCTTTGCTTGATATGCGTATGCGGCGATCGTCGGGAACTGCGCCACAAGTTCCACCGCCTGGCGCAGGTTCGTGTCTATATCGAGCAAATCCGGCGTGGTGTCGTACGTATACGCAGTAAGCACCGCGCGCGCAATGGAGTTCATTATGTCCTTGCCGGGCGCACGTATTATGCCGTTTTCCTTGAACCCGTCCGGCAACCGGCGATGCTCGGCCAGCAACTGCTGCCATTCGTCCAATTCCGTGGCGGTCGGCAGATTGCCGAACAGCAGCAGATACGCGCATTCCTCGAACCCGAAGCGCTTTTCCTCCTCGCAAGTGCGCACGAGGTCTTCCACGTCTATCCCGCGATAGTAGAGTTTGCCGGGTATCGCCGTCTTCTCGCCTTCGGAAATCACATACCCGTGGACGTTGCCAATCGTCGTAAGCCCCACCAGAACGCCCGAACCGTCCGAATTGCGCAACCCGCGCTTGACGTTGTATTTTTCGTAATACCGCCGCTCGATGGTATCCATGCGCCGGACGTCCGCCGCACGCTTCTTCAGCCAATTGGGTTCTATCATGCCTCACCTCCTATCGAGGCCAAAAGCCCGCCCGCCTTTACAAGCGTCTTTTCGCGCTCGCTGAGTTTCGCGCTTGCGGTGAAGATTTCGCCTGTTCTCTCAACCTTCACGGCCACCGCGATGCCGGTCGCTTGCTCGCGTATCGCCAACTTTATTTCGTCGCCCACTTCGATGAGCCCGTATGCCGCCGGATCGTCGAACACCAGTGGCAGAATGCCGAAGTTTATCAGATTCGCCCTGTGTATGCGCTCGATCGACTTTGCAATCACCGCCTTCACACCAAGATACATGGGGCATAGCGCGGCGTGTTCGCGGCTCGATCCCTGCCCGTAGCTCTCGCCCGCGATGATTACATTGCACTTGCCCCTCTTGCTGTTTTCGAGGCACTTCTCCGCAAACTTCGCATCGCACGGCTCGAACACGAACTTGGCATACACCGGCACGTTCGAGCGATACTTAAGCCGCGCCCCGGCCGGCATTATGTGGTCGGTCGTAATCTTGTCGCCCGCTTTTATCGCAGCCACCGCATCGTAGGCCGCCTTCAGCCTTTCGCCTTTCGGCACCGGTGCGATGTTCGGCCCGCGCACGAGTTCGGTCCCCGGCACGCCCTTCCCCGCCGTCTCGCGGTAAAGGAACATCGCATCGTCAATAGGGAACTCCGCCGGGATCCCCACCTGCGGCACTGTCCCCTCCTTCGCCTCCGTCACGAAACCCGTCAGCGCGCTCGCCGCCGCTGTTTCTGGCGAAACGAGATACACCTGCGCACTCTTCGTTCCGCTCCTCCCCTCGAAATTGCGGTTGTTCGTGCGCAGGCTCACCGCCTCCGTGCGCGGGCTCATGTGCGCCCCGATACAGAACCCGCACGCATTCTCCAACATCCGCACCCCCGCCTTGTGCAGTATTGCAAGCGACCCGTCCTCCGCGAGCATCTCCACCACCTGCCGCGACCCGCAGGCGATGCCAACTTCCACATCGTCCGCCACGTGCTTGCCCTCCAGCATCAACGCCACCGTGCGAATATCCCTGTAGGACGAATTGGTGCAGCTGCCGATGAGAATCTGGTTTACTTTCTTCCCCTTCAAATCCGCAATACGCTCTATATTGCCCGGACTGTGCGGTGCTGCGGCAAGAGGTTCGATGGAGGAAAGGTCTATCTCGCAAATGTCATCGAAATCGGCATCCGAATCCGCCTTCAACTCCCGCCAGACCTCTCCGCGCCCCTGCGCTTCGAGAAACTGCTTCGTCACTTCGTCAGAAGGGAACACACTCGTCGTCACCCCAAGTTCCGCGCCCATGTTCGTAATCGTCGCGCGGCTCGGCACGTCCAGCGTCGCCACGCCATCGCCGAAATACTCGAATATCCACCCCACGTTGCCCTTCGTCCCGTATATCGAAAGCACCTTGAGTATCACATCCTTCGCGCTCGTTCCATTCGGCAACCTCCCCGTAAGTTTTATGCCGCGCACCTTCGGTGCCGGAATATGGAACGCCCCGCCCGCCATCGCCACGGCAATATCTATCCCGCCCGCGCCAATCGCAAGCATCCCTATGCCGCCGCCCGTGGGCGTGTGGCTGTCGCTGCCCAAAAGCGTCGCTCCCGGCCTCCCGAACCTCTCCAGATGCAGCTGATGGCATATCCCGTTGCCCGCCTTGGAATACACAATGCCGTATTTCTTCGCCACGGATTGCAGAA
>JAFVCR010000075.1 GCA_017479035.1 Kiritimatiellia bacterium
GGGGACGCGGGCATCTCGCCCGCGGAGGATTTGCGGTTTGTAGTTTTTGTTAGCAATGTCACCCCCCACTGTGTACTGTGGGGACGCGGGCATCTCGCCCGCGGAGGATTTGCCGTGTGCAGTTATGGATGCGGCGCGACAACTGCAAACTGCAAACTGCAAACTGCACACTGCAAACTGCAAACTATTTTAAGCGTGTCTCGTCCAGATCAAGAGTGCATAAGGAGCATATTCCGCCGCCCGGGGGTTCCGCTGCGCTTCACCCCCGTCTGTAATCTTATCGCCGCTTCGCGGCTTAAAAACTTTGTGGACTTCGTGAACTTTGTGTGGGGCTTTATGCTCTGCCGCCCCGTGCCAGGCGTCCCATGCGCGGCAGATGGCACAGCACCACGAGCACAATCGCGATTCCCTTTGCGAAATCGATCGCTCTGTCTCTTGCCTTTGCCGGCTTTGGCATCTGCGCGTCCATTCGCCCCGTCAGTTCTTGAATGAATGTATCGGCGCGGGTATGCGGCCCGTGCGCGCCACGAATCTCGCGCTCGAAAACCCATTCACCGGCATTATCGGCGCGTGCCCCAATAGCCCGCCAAACTCCACCGTTTCGCCCACACCCTTGCCCACCACGGGTATCACGCGCACGGCGGTTGTTTTCTGGTTGACCATGCCGATAGCCGCTTCGTCCGCGATTATCCCGGCTATGGTGCTTGCGGGGGTGTCTCCCGGGATCGCTATCATATCAAGCCCCACGGAACACACGCACGTCATAGCCTCGAGTTTCTCTATCGTCAACGCGCCCCGGTTCACTGCGTCGATCATACCCTGATCTTCGCTCACCGGGATGAATGCGCCGGAAAGCCCGCCCACGTACGAACTTGCCATCACACCGCCTTTTTTCACTTGGTCGTTTAGCAGTGCCAGCGCGGCAGTGGTGCCTGGTGCTCCCGGCTCCTCCACGCCTATCGCGCGCAGGATGTCCGCCACGCTGTCTCCCACCGCCGGCGTAGGTGCCAAGCTCAAATCGATTATCCCAAACGGCACCCCAAGTTCCGCCGCCGCCTTCTGCGCCACCAATTGCCCCACGCGCGTAATCTTGAACGCCGTCTTCTTTATCGTTTCGCACAGCACCTCGAACGACGCATCGGGTATCCTCTCCAGCACCGCCTTCACCACCCCCGGCCCGGAAACTCCCACATTGATTATCGCATCCGCCTCGCTTACCCCGTGGAACGCTCCCGCCATGAACGGATTATCGTCCGGCGCATTGCACAGCACCACGAGTTTGGCGCATCCCAAACTGTCCCGCTCCGCCGTGGCCTGCGCCGTCTCCTTCACAATCTCGCCCATCAGCCTCACCGCGTCCATGTTGATGCCGGTCTTGGTCGAACCCACGTTTATCGACGAGCAAATGCGCTCCGTGGCCGCCATCGCCTCCGGTATCGACCTTATCAACAGTTCGTCCGCCGCCGTCATCCCCTTGGGAACTATCGCCGAATACCCTCCGAGGAAATTCACCCCCAGTTCCTTCGCCGTCTCGTCCAGCGTTTTGCATATCTCCACATAGTCGTGCGGCTTCTTGCAACAGGCAGCCCCCACTATCGCCACCGGGGTCACGGATATGCGCTTGTTCACTATCGGCACGCCAAGTTCGCGCGAAATCTCCTCTCCTACGGGCACCAGTCTGCGGGCGTATTTCAACAGTTTCGCGCGTATCGCCTCGCATGTCTTCGCAAGCGACGCGTCAGCGCAGTCCAAAAGGCTTATACCCATCGTGATGGTGAGCACGTCGAGATTCTCCTCGCTCACCATCTTGTTCGTTTCGATAACTTCGGAAATGTTTATCATGGCGGTTTCCATTCTACCACAAAAACCCCTCCCGCGCAACAAATTGAAACCACGAAATACACGAACGCGAAATCAAGTGCGCTTTTCGTGTATGCTTTTCGTGTATTTCGTGGTTGATTTATGCGAAAATGCATGGTTTCGCAATCCCCAAAACAAATGCCAGTGCCGTGCACCCCATCGCCGCCGCACGCACGCGCCCACCGATTTTTGCAGAAAACCTGTGCAACAAAAAGAGTTTTGTGGTATAATGTGCGCCATGCAACGCGACCACTCATTCATCAAGGATTTGTCCCGCCTAGGCTTGAAACTCGTCTGGGCCGGCGAAGGCTTGAGCTATGAAACCAGCCGCGACGTGTTGCTCGCCGCGCTTGTTGGCCTCGCCACAGGCCTGCTCGCTTCGGCCTTCCATTGGCTAACAGAAGCGGCCGACTTCGTATCGCTCGTGCGCGGCGCGGACGAAAACTCCTTCCTTGGCTCATGGGGTCGGCTCATCCTTCTCTTCACCCCCGCCATCGGTGCCGTAGCCGGCGCAACACTCACTCGCATCTGCTCCCATGCACGCGGTGCTCGCGGCACCGACAGTGCCGTATACGCCTACCACAGACGCGGCGGCCACATTACCTCCACCGCCATCCCCGTCAAAAGCATCGCCTCGGCAATGACCGTCGGTCTCGGCGGCAGTGCCGGCTATGAAGGCCCCATGACTCTCGTCGGCGCGGCTTGCGGCTGCACCATCTCTCGCGTCCTTCACTTGGGCATCCGCCAGAAACGCATCCTCATGGCCGCCGGCCTCGCCGCAGGCATTAGCGCGCTATTCCGCGCACCTCTTGCCGGTGCCATATTTGGCGCGGAAATTTTCTACTCTTCGTCCGACATGGAATACGAAACCATCCTTCCCGGCTTCGTCGCAAGTGCCGTGGCATACACCGTGTTCTGCTGTTTCTTCGGTTGGGCTCCTCTCCTGCCTATGCCGGACTATACCTGCGAAAGTTCCCTCAAACTCATCCCATTTCTCGCTCTCGCGCTTGTCGCCGCCCTTGGCGCGCGCATATACATCTGCTTCTTTCGCGGCACCGAAGAATTCTTCTCCCGCCGCGAACGCATCCCCTTCTATGTCAAAGTCGCAATCGGCGGCCTTCTCACTGGCGCAATCGGGTTCTTCGTGCCGCAGATATATGGCGTGAGTTACGACGTAATCCGCGCCGCATTCACCACCCACGATCCTTTCCACACTTCCGGTCTTGCGGAGATGAGTTTCGCGGCGTTTGTCGCTATCTTCTTCGCCAAAGTCGTAGCCACATCCTGCACTGTCGGCAGCGGCGGCAGCGGCGGCGTGTTCGCTCCGGCACTAGTGTGCGGCGCATGCCTCGGCGCGGCCACCGGCGTATTTTTCAGCCGCGTCCTCCCCGAATGGATCGGCATCAACCCCGGCGCGTTCGCACTTGTAGGCATGGCGGCATTCACCGCAAGCGCAATCCGCATTCCTCTCGCTTCCATCATCATGGTAAGCGAAATCTCCGGCAACCACGAACTTCTCCTCCCCACCATGTGGGTCTGCGCCATCGCGTTCTGGCTCAACAACGGCTGGAGCCTCTACCGCTCGCAAGTGCACGACCGCGAAGCAAGCCCCGTGCACGGCATCTGATTCTCTCTCAAAACACCGCCCGCGCGTATATCCCGCTTGGCAGCGCAAACACATCCTTCCCCTCAAGGAGCATTTCGCCCGTCTCCACCGCCTTCGCACGCGGGAACGCCTACGCAAGGATGTTCCGCGCCACCACGCACGACAACCCCGGCGTATGGCTAGAGAACAATACGAACAGCGGCCTCGCCGCAAGCACCCCCTTCACAAGTTCTATAGTCGTCTTCAAATCGCGCTCTATCTTGTACATCTCGCCGTTTGCCCCGCGCCCGAACGTAGGCGGGTCGAACACAACCGCCTCGTATTCGCGCCCGCGCCGCTTCTCCCTTGCAA
>JAFVCR010000076.1 GCA_017479035.1 Kiritimatiellia bacterium
CACGGACGGCGGGGGAGCCGCTGCAATCATCAGACCGGCCGGGGGGAGCCGCAATCAGGTGTCGCAAAAATCGTTCGAGTGCGAGGAGGTCGATGGCAGGGAATTGTGCAGGTTGGAGACGAGGATGAAGGGGATGGACGTGTTCGCGTTCGGAATAACGACCGCGCCGAAATCGGTGAAGAAACTCGCTGAGAATTACGGCTTCGACTACCTTTCGCATGACTGGTTCGTTTTCCACCAGGCCAACATGAAGATGAATAGCATGATCGCCAAGAAACTCAAGCTCGACTCCGCCAAGGTGCCGAGTTGCATGAGGCGTTTCGGCAACACGTCATCCGCTTCAATTCCGCTCACGATTGTGACGGAATTGAAAGGCAAGGTGGAGAAGAGGCCGACGAAGTTCCTGTGCTGCGGCTTCGGCATCGGCCTTTCGTGGGGGACGTGTTCGTTCGCGACGGATGGCATTGTGATTTCCGATTTGGTTGAGGTTTCGGATTCTGTTGCGGATGGAGACTGGGCATGAATGGATACAATCCTTTTTCGCTTGCGGGCAAGACTGTATTGGTGACGGGCGCGTCGTCTGGCATAGGCCGCGCGACTGCGATAGAATGCTCGAAGATGGGAGCAACGCTCGTCATAACTGGCCGCAACGAGGAACGCCTCGCGGAGACGTTCGCGCAGCTCGAAGGCTCCGGCCACGCGCAGATAACCGCCGACCTGACCGTGCAGGAGGACATCGAACGCCTCGTCGCATCCTCCCCGCAACTCAATGGCCTCGTCCTCTGCGCGGGGCGGTCGATATTGAGTCCTCTGCCGTTTTGCACCAGGGAGAAGCTGGACTCGGTGTTCAATATAAACTTCTTTTCGCCCGTCGAGGTCATGCGGCAACTGGTTAGAGGAAAGAAGATAGAGAAGCAAGGTTCCATTGTCGCCATCGTTTCCATAGGGGGAACAGGCAAGTTCACGCCGGGCAACGCGATGTACGGTTCGTCGAAGGCGGCATTGACTTCCATTGTGAAGTATGCGGCCACGGAGCTTGCCGCGAAGAAGATTCGGGTGAACGCCATCAATCCCGGCATGGTGGAAACACCACTAATCCGCAGAGGCATGGTTACAGACGAACAATACGCAGCTGATATGTCCAGATATCCTCTCAAACGATACGGACGACCCGAAGAGGTGGCGTACGCAGCGATATACCTGCTCTCCGACGCGGCGGCGTGGGTGACGGGCACGTCGCTTGTAATCGACGGCGGCGTGACAATATGAAAGGTTTGCGGTTATGGCGTTTTTCTCCATTGGCGGCGTTAGGATCGCGGGCGTGTGCGGGGCGGTGCCGCAACTCGAAGAAGCCGTTGCCTCGCTTGACATTTTCACTTCGAGCGAGGCCGCGCACTTCACCGCCACAACCGGCGTGAGGAGCCGCCACGTCTCCGCCAAACTGCTTGCGAGCGATCTTTGCACCGCCGCCGCAAAACGCATGATGGACTCCCTCGCGTGGGAGCCTTCCACCATCGACGCGCTCGTGGCCGTAACGCAGACGCCCGACCATTTCCGCCCCTCCAATGCGCACCTGCTGCACCGGTGCCTCGGCCTTTCGAAAGAATGCGCGGCGATCTGCATTTCCGCCGGATGCTCCGGATGGGTATATGGCCTGCACTCCGCCGCATCGCATATCGCAACAGGTGCGCGGCGCGTCCTTCTCTGCTGCGGCGAAGGCGTCACTGCATACGACCCGCGCGACAAATCGACCTATCCGCTCTTCGGCGCGGCGGGCACGTGCACCGCGCTCGAAGCCGTCCCCGCTGCCGCGCCGATGCATTTCCACCTTGCGAGCGACGGCGCGGGCTGGAACGCAATACGCATCCCGTCCGGCGCATACCGCGACCCGTCGGGCGAGCGCAAGGCAGTGGAAATGGACGGCATGAGTGTATTCTCCTTCGGCATCACCGAGCCGCCGAAATCCATCAAAGCCCTCCTTGCCCGCCACGCGATCGACCCCTCTTCCATCGACTCTCTTCTCCTCCACCAGGCCAACCTCATGCTCAACGCCAAGATCGCAAAGAAGTCCGGCTTCGCGCCAGAACGCTGCCCGCACAACATCGAGGATTTCGGCAATTCCTCTTCCGCCACCATTCCTCTTTTGATGGCGACCCGCCTCAAGATGCCGCTGGAAACTTCGCGGCGGAAACTTCTCGCCTGCGCGTTCGGCGTGGGGCTTTCGTGGGGCAGCGTGTATTTCGAGACCGACAAGATTGCAGTTCCCGATCTCGTTTTTGTGGAGGATGGCTATGCAGACGTTTTCGCTTGAGGGCAAGACAGTACTCGTCACCGGCGCCTCGTCCGGCATAGGACGCGCAACCGCAATCCAGTGCGCCGCCGCTGGTGCGCGGTGCATCCTCGCCGCGCGCAATGCGGACCGCCTCGCCGAAACCCTTGCCTCGTGCGGCGGCGCGCCGCACACCGTAGAGCAGATCGATCTTGCCGACGATGCCGCGCTTGCATCTTTCATCGACCGCCTCCCATCCCTCGACGGCCTCGTCCACTGCGCCGGCATTGGCGACAACCAGAAACCGCTCAAATTCCTCTCCCCGCAATTTGTTGATTTGATTCTTTCAATAAATCTTCGCGCACCTATTCTCTTGCTTTCCTGTCTTGCCAAACAGAAGAAATTGAATGCCTCCGCATCCATTGTTATGATTTCTTCGATAGCATCGTTTCATCCTGCTCCGGCACACAGTATTTACGCTGCAGCAAAAGGAGGGCTTTCGGCCTTTGTCAAAGGTGCAGCACAAGACCTCGCGCCGCGCAAGATCCGCGTCAACTCCATTGCCCCCGGCATGGTAGAAACCCCGCTCATAGATTTCTCGGCGCTTACTCGCGAACAACGTCTCGCCGACGAATTGCGCTACCCCCTCAAGCGCTACGGCCAGCCTTCCGACATCGCCCCGCTCGCCGTCTATCTCCTTTCGGATGCATCTTCGTGGATGACCGGCTCGCAGATTGTAATCGACGGCGGCCTCACCATCGGCTCGTGACATCTCATCGGAGAATCGAAAATGCAAAACCGCAACGTCACTCTCGACATCGCAAAGGGCATCGGTATCGTACGGCATCGACGGCGGCATGGTTTTGTAGGCGGTGGCCGCGAGCCGGCGCGCAGGGATTTGTTCGAGGTGATGCAATGAAAACACACAGTCGCAATTTTCTTTCGGCCGCGTTTGAAGCGGCGATGGTCGTTTTCACCGTAGTGTTTTTCGCGCGGAAACTTCTGGCGTGCACGACGTACGACGTGCGGCACGGATTCTGGAATTTGTCGTCGTGGATGGTCGACTGGTCTGGCGGATACGTGCGGCGCGGTTTGATGGGGACGTGCCTGCGCAAGTTCTGCGAGGTGACATCGCTCGACCCGATAGCGGTGGCATATGTTGCGGGCATAGCGGCATGGGTGGGGCTTTTGATGTGGTTCATGCGCCGCTTCATCGAACGCTCGTGGCCGTGGTGGATCGTACCGCTTGGCGTTTTCATGGGCGGTGCGCCCGTGGTGCGGACGGATGCCCTTCTCATGCTGATGCAGGTGGCGATGTTCTACGCCGTGTTCCGCAGCCGCAAGAGTTTTGCCGTGCGCATGATTGCGGCTAACGCAATCGGCGTGGCGGCGATCAATATCCACGAAATGTTTTTCGTCTTCGCCGTTCCCGCGCTTGCGGTGCTGATGCTTTTCGAAGAAGGTTTTTCGCGGAAAGGTTTTCTGCGCATCGCCGCGTTTGCGCCAATGTGCATTGCGTTCCTCGCCACGGCAGTGTGGCACGGTAACGCCGCCGTGCGCGATACGATCGCCGCATCGTGGGAAGCGTTCCGTCCGGACGAATTTGCCGCCGCCGCGCCAGTAGGCGAGATAGGTGCGATGGCGCTTAAAATCGGCGATGTATGGGGATGGGTTAGGGATACGGTCGTGTTCTATCCATCGCTCGGCCCCGTTCCCGGATGGATATTCTGCCCATGCGTGGTGCTGGTGCTATTGTGGGCGTTGCCGGTGGCCATTTCGCGCGACTGCAAAAGTCCCCTTCTCGCAACGTTCATAATGATATTCCAAGGTGCGATGCTCACGCCGATGACGATCGTTTTCTGCGATGTGTCGCGCTTGTGCTTTTTCTGGGTATCGTCGTCGTTCATCGTGCTTCTTTTTGCCATTGGCTGCAAACGCGTGAACGAAACCATAGCCGGTTTTGCGGCGGGTAAACATTGCATTGTTGGGGGGGGGGGGCGTATTATTGCATTGACGATATTGCTGATGGCGGGTCTGCCGCGCAACAATATATCTGCATATGAGGGCTTTCGCGTTTCGGCGGTGGGGACGTTTCTTGTGACGGCAAAGGCTGTAATTACAGGCGTTTGGGATGGTTTTGCTCTTCCGCGCCAGGTGCCGTGATGCGGCGGCGAGGCTTGTGCGCCGCTCTACACTATGACGCATAATAAACGTGGAACATTTGCCGGAGCCGTGCTTTTTCAGTGTTTAGTTTAGTTTCAGATGTAGCCGCGGCGGATGAGGATTGCGAGGATTGCCACGTCCGACGGATTCACGCCGGAGATGGAAGCGGCTTGCGCAAGGGTTTCGGGCATGAAGGCTTTGAGTTTTTCGCGGCTTTCGTAGCGGAGTGCGGCGATGGAGGAGTATTGGGAAGAGAGCCAGGCGGGGATGGGAGTGTTTTCATCCCGGCGGGCGCGCTCGGCGGCGGCGCGTTCCTGCGCGATGTATCCGGCGTAACGGGCTTCGATCTCCACCTGTTCTGCAACGTCCGGCTGGCGGGATACTTCTTCGTCGGCAAGCGGGAGCGTGGCGTAGGATGCGCCGGGACGCTGCAAGAGAGCAAGCAGAGTGTGGGATGGGTCGCCCGGGGAGCGGGTTGCGGCAAGGCGTTGGAGTTCGGCGGAGGCAAGGGCGGCTTTGCGATGGGTTTCCTCCCGCAGGGCGGCGGGGAGAATGCCTATACGGTCGGCAGCGGCAGCAAGGCGGTAGCGGGCGTTGTCCTGGCGGAGGATGAGGCGACGCTCGGCGCGAGAGGTGAACATGCGGTAAGGTTCGTTGGTGCCCTTTACGGTGAGGTCGTCGATAAGAACGCCGATGTAGGCATCTTGCCGGCTCAAGACGAGCGGAGGTTCGCCACGGACTTTGAAGACGGCGTTGACACCTGCCATGAAGCCCTGCGCGGCGGCTTCTTCGTAGCCAGTGGTGCCGTTGACCTGCCCGGCAAAAAAGAGCCCTTCCACGCGCCGCGATTCGAGGGAGCGGGTCAGTTCCCGTGCGTCTATGCCATCATACTCGATGGCGTATGCCCAAGCGAGGAATTGGGCTTGCTCGAGGCCGGGGACGGAGTGCACCATTTCGACCTGCGCAGCTTTAGGGAGAGAGCAGGAAAGACCGTTGGGGTAGATGATGCGACCGGCGAGATCTTCGGGCTCGAGCATTACGTGGTGGGAATCTACGCCCTCAAAACGCACGATTTTATCTTCGATACTGGGGCAATAGCGCACACCGGCACCTTCTATCATGCCGCCATAGAGGGCGGAATCGGGGAGTGTGGCGCGGATTATTTCGTGTGTGCGAGGGGTGGTATGGGTGGCAAAACAGGGTAAATCGGGCGGATTTTGGGGCAAAAAGGCGGACTGGGGGCGGGTTTTTAGGGCGTTTTCGATCAAATTGCGGGCATTACAGCCAATAAAGGTGTCTTGAATAGGGAGATAGGAGGCTAGTGCATCAAAATTGTTCCACGTGG
>JAFVCR010000077.1 GCA_017479035.1 Kiritimatiellia bacterium
CCCCACTCCCGACGGCACGGGCGTGCGCGACTACATCCATGTGGTCGACCTCGCCATCGCGCACGTCAAGGCTGTGGAGAAACTCGTCGAAAAGCCTGGATTCAAGATCTACAACCTCGGCACGGGCAAAGGGTATTCGGTTCTTGAAATCGTCAAGGCATTCGAGGAGGCGACTGGTAAGAAAGTGCCGTACGTCATCAAGCCTCGCCGCCCGGGCGACATTGCCGAATGCTATGCAGACCCCGCTCTCGCCGCGAAGGAACTCGGATGGGAGGCCAAACGCGACATCAATACGATGTGCGTGGATCTTTGGCGTTGGCAGAAGCAAAATCCCAACGGCTTCAAGGGGCAGTGAACCTCCGGGACATATTGACGGCGTTCGAGGCGAATCTCGAACTTGAACGCGAACTTGGAACGCGCACGTTCGATTGCGACCGTGCGCTTCTTCAACCTCTCGCGCCAACAGTCGCTGCCACACCAGTACCTGCCGCGCCCAAGCGCGAGGAGCCGCCGGTTTCGGCGGCGGCTACGGTGCGAGCGGAAGCGGCTCAAGCCCCTGTTTCAATTCCGGCAGCGCCGCCGACAAAGTCGGCACCGGAAGTGGCCTTCATATCGTTCAGACCTCTGTCTGCAGAAGGACGCGACCTGCTGGATAAGATGATCGCCGCAATGGGGCTTGCCCCCGCAGAGGCTGTTGTGTGCGCATATACCGACATTGCCAAAACACGTAGCATGCCCGATGTGCGCATGCACATACTCTTGGGCGCGGATGCGTTGAAAGCGATATTGCCATCCGCACCCGTCAAGCGTGGCGTGTTCTACCGCCTTGGCAGGACAGATGTTCTTTGCACTATGTCGCCAGATTTCATGCTGCGCTTCCATAAGAGCGACCCCGCAAAACTTCGTGAGGACAAAACGATTGCATGGGCGGACCTCAAAATGGCAGTTGCCAAACTCGGGCGCACGCTTCCCAAACGGTGACGGCAGAGGTTATTGCGCAGAGGCCGATTGCGCGGGAGTGCCGATGCCGCACAAGTAAATATCCACGCCAGGATCGCCATAGAAAATGGTATTGACCGAATCCCAAATGCGGCCGGCTTTGGTGCGTTCGTCTTCGGAGGCGGAGTAGAGTTTTTCGAGGTTGTCGTGATGTGCGAGGAAATACGCCTCCACAAGCGATTTGCCGCCGGAGGTGAAATATCCGGCCGTGCCCCAGCCCACCGCGCCGAACCATGTGACATCCGTATAGCCGACGAATTGGTCGACCATTCCCTCGCCTAGCAGCGCCATTATCATAGACTCGCCGCCGCTGTTTTTCCCCAGAAGGCAATTGCCCGCAGCAAGCCAGACTTTCGGTTTCGTGCCAGCGGCAAGCGGCTTTGCATGGCGGATGCGGCCTTTGAGGTATTGGCCTGTCATGTAATCTATAAGGCTGGCGTTGGGCTGTGTGTAGAGCCTGCCGCCTTTAGATACGATGTTGCCGGTGGAAAAACTCATTTCGAGGTTGCGGTCAGAGGCGTGGCCGCTTGTGAAAACGAATTCCGGCTCGTGCGAATTCCAGAAGTCCGCGAAAAGTCCCGAATGGTCTCCATCTACGATTTCTTTTGTTTCCACGCCAGAGATGCGTTTTTCTATGCAATTGGGGTGCGCGTCGCAGATGGTGAGTACGTCGCCTGCTATTTTGGCGCGGTCGAGCCCGGTGGTGGTCAATGCGCCAACGAGGCTAGTCTTGTTAGTGGCGGAGGCGATGCGCATTGCGTCCTTGGCGGAAGGTGCGGTGACGATGCCCCACATTGCGTCGTCGTAGGGGTCGGCATTCAACTGGCGCATGAGCTCGTGCAGGTGCATGAAATTTTCGTTCGTGGCCTCGGCGGGTTTCATCACGAACGCCACGCGCTCCGGCGCAAGTGCGCGCAAGGATTCCTTGAGATGGCCGCCGAACGAAAGAAGGTTCGTGGAGGAATGTTTTTCCAAAAGACGCTGCGCCACGGCATGCCATTCGATGTCGTCCGCGACGGATTGCGTCTGTACCACGGCATATCCTCCGGCGAATGAGTGGAGGTGGAGTGCGGCGGCGAAGACTATGCCCGCAATATTAGAAACGCGCTGCTTCAAGGGCAGATCCTTCTCCAAGCGCACGCAGGAAAATGTAGAGCATTACGCGGTCTTCGCTAGATTCGCGCGAGCCGTCGATGCGGGTGTAGGAGTCTTCATGGACGTATGCGATGCGGTAGCCGATGCAGTCGGTGAGGAAGTCGATGCGAACGCCGGTTTCTTCGATGTCGTTGCGGCGCACGTCCCAACGGATGTATGGAGCCCATGCGAGGAAATCGCCGGGGATTTCATGCTCGAAGCCGAGCTCTATAACGTTGGAGAGGGAGTAGTTCCAGCGGTCGGTATTGCCGTGGGCGAGTTCTTCGGAGGGGGAGGCGAGGTAGTCCCAAATGCGGCTGTAGCGGCCGATGTAACTGGCGTGCCACGAGAAGCGATCCGTAACGCGATGCTTGAGGGCCACGTCCGCATAAGCCACTTTGCTATGATCGCAGTCATATTCGGCACGTGCACCGAATGTGACGTCGCGCCAAGCGTTGAAGCGCGTGCGGATGCCGGGCACGATGGAGGAGGCTTCCGAATAAGGAGAGTATTTCCAATCTTTTGAATATCCCTTGAGAGAGCCGGCATCGCGTCCGTATGTGGATTTATCCATGAAAGGTATTGCGGCGTAGATGTCGATGTCGGCAAGGGTGCGCAGGATGCCGGTGCTGTCGCGTTGCTGGAAGAGGTTGCGTATGCCGGGGCGGATGCCGTGCCACGAATACGGCAGGGTTCTGCCATCGAATCCGAACTGGTCGAGCCAGTCGGCGGAGCGGTCGTATGCGTCGAATACGTATGCGCGGTTGCGCTTGCCTTTAGAGAAGTCCGCAGATTGGAAAGTATAGTCGAGGTAAGGTTCTACGGTGTGGCGGATGGATTCGGAGAGCCATGCGCTGGCGCGTGCCGATGCGGTGAAGCCGATTTCTGCGATCTGGCGGCAGATTGCATCGCCGGATGCGGAGGTGTAGCCGCCTTCGCGTGCGCCGGAATCGCTCCAATAGGTAAGCCTGTAGCCGGCGCGCGGAACAATGGAAAGTACATCTTCTATCTTAAGAGGGAGGGTGATGCGGTGGTAGGTGTCCATGCGGAATGCCTGATAGTCGGCACCTTTGCCGTTTTCGCCGATATATGGCATGTATGCAAATGCGCTGTCGCCAGTGGAGTAGCGGGCGGCGTTGCGGTCGAGGTAGCCGGCGCGGAGGGTGGCTTCATATATGACGGGGGTGTCGAAGACGGGTTGCGGGGCGAATGCCGCCCATGCTTCCGGCAGGCGTGCCGTGCCGCCGTAAAAGCGGTTCACGGGGCCGGAGACGCTCGCGCCGAGAGACCAATCGTTCTCGCGGTGTTCGTACCATACTTCGTTGGCGGGGATTGATTCGTTGGTCTCGTCGTGGCGGAAGAAGTCGTGCAGGAAGTGCGAATCGCTTACATACTGCGCATGGAGTTTGAGGGAGTCGCGTTCGGTGAGTTCGGCATCGTGTTCGAGGAGGAAGCGGTAGCGTTCATGGTCGACCCTGCTGCCCCAGTGGGAGTAGAGGCGTTTGCCGGTGTCCCAGGAATGTTTGTATTTGTCGTAATGGTCGTCCCACGCATGATAGAACTTGAAACTGCCTCTGCCGAATTCGCCCAGGCGCCAGCGCACGGTTTGCCCCACGGCCGCGCCGTTGCGCGTGCGGAAGTCCGCATACGTGCTGCCGCCGAGGCCGAGGCCGTCCTTGCCGCCTTCGTTGTAGAGATTGTAGACGTAGCCGGTCAGCAAATATCCGCCCCAGCGCGAAGTGTAGCCGGGCGTTACGCGCACGCCGTAGTGTGTGTTTAGCGGCTGATACCAGAACGGGAGCCAGCCTACGGGCATCCCAAGCCAGTGCAGGGTGACGTTGCGCAAGGTGAGGCTTTCTTTGTCTTGATAGACGATGTTGCCCTTTACAGACCAGTGGAGGTGGTCGAGCGCGTTGGTACAGGTGGTGGCGTGGGCATCGTCAAGGACGTATCGGCCGTTTGCGTCGCGGGTTACGCTATCGGCAAGGAAACGATACGGCATTGCCACCGCTTCCACGCCGCCAGTGGCGGAAAATTCACCTGTCAGGCGGCTGGCGGCCATGTATTGTGCACGCACTTCAAGGTCGCCAGGTTGTTTTACGCGCAAGGAATTAAGCGAGGGTTTGTCCGCCTTCTGCCTGGCGAACACGCCTGCCGCTGCCATCGTTGCAGCAAATAGAACCAAAAATCTTTTCATTTCTTCTCCAGCATCTAGGCATTGCCTGTAAGCAATTATACCAAAACCTGTTTCCAAAATCAACGTTAAACGGGGCTTTGGCGGAAATTTCGCCCGCCCCCCTTGCATTATCCGGGAAATTTTGATATAATACGCCAAAGTTTTTGGAAAAGCAAGGAACTATTGATTCATGCCGACTATAAATCAGTTGATACGCAAAGGTCGCTCGCCGCTGGCGAAGCGTTCCAAATCGCCCGCGCTCAAGGAGTGCCCGCAGCGCAGAGGCGTGTGCCTCGTCGTGAAGACGATGACCCCCAAAAAGCCTAACTCCGCTCTCCGCAAGGTTGCCCGTGTGCGCCTTACGACGGGATATGAAGTGACGGCATACATCCCCGGCGAGGGCCACAACCTCCAGGAACACAGCGTGGTGCTCGTGCGCGGCGGCCGTGTGAAAGACCTCCCCGGCGTGCGCTACCACATCGTGCGCGGCGTTCTGGACTCCCTCGGCGTGACCGGGCGCAACCGCAGTCGCTCCAAATATGGCGTGAAGCATCAGAAGGACGAGAAGAAATAAGGATTTGAGCCATGTCCAGACGTGCAAGAAAGATAGTAAAGCGTGTAAGCGTCGACCCCAAGTTCAATTCCGAACTCGTGGCGCATATCATTCGCGTCCTCATGAAGAGCGGCAAGAAAACCACCGCCGAGCGTATCGTGTATGGCGCGGTCGCGAAGATCGAGGACGAGGTCAAGAAGAACCCTGCCAAGTTCACCAAGGGTGCGGATGCCGAGGCGAAGACGGTAACCGAGCCGCTTGAGATAATTTCCACCGCAATCGAGAACATGAAGCCGAAGGTCGAGGTCAAGACCCGCCGCGTGGGTGGCACCACCTATCCCGTGCCGGTCGAGATCAATCCCGTGCGCCAGCTCTCGCTTGCATTGCGCTGGATGAGCACCTACGCCAGTGCGCGGCGCGGCATGGGTATGCCCGCAGCCGTGGCGGCGGAAATCGTGGATGCGTTCCAGGGGCAGGGCAACGTCATCAAGAAACGCGACGACGTGCACAAGATGGCGCAGGCGAACAAGGAGTTTGCGCACTACGCATGGTGAAGCATTCGGCTTTTCCGGAACTGGAAACCGCATCCCGATGGGTGCGGTTTTTGATTTGTATGCTAGAGTAAACACGCTTATCCCGGATTTTTGGGATTCCCCGAAATAGTTTGCAGTGTGCAGTTTGCAGTGTGCAGTTGTTGCGCCGCTTCCATAACTGCACACTGCAAATCCTCCGCGGGCGAGACGCCCGCGTCCCCACGGTACACAGTGGGCTTGACATTGCTAACAAGAACTGCACACTGCAAACTGCACACTGCAAA
>JAFVCR010000078.1 GCA_017479035.1 Kiritimatiellia bacterium
CTACAAACCGCAAACCCTCCGCGGGCGAGACGCCCGCGCCCCCACAGTACACACTCTCTCGAATCTCTGCGCCTCTGCGTTGATTGCATTTTCAAACTGCAAACTGCACACTGCAAACTGCAAACTACATTATGCGCAACGCTATTATAGCGTATTCGGAAAAAAGTCTCCCCTCTTTTTTCTCTATTCCCGGAACATGTTTTTCCATTATTTTATTGGCTCAAATGAAAATCTGGGATAAGTTTTGACATTGGCGGAATCTTGCATTTGGCGGCGCAATGGTGTATAATGGCGGCATGGAAACGCCGGTTGTAGTATGGGATTGGAACGGGACGCTGCTTGACGATGTCGATGCGGCGGTGGCGGCGTTGAACTCGATGCTTGCAAAACGCGGCATCCCTGCCGTGACGCGCGATTTCTACCGTGCGAACTTCCGCTTTCCATCGCGCGATTTCTACATCCAGTTGGGTGTGGACGTGGAAGATTGGGAGAGTATATGCGTTGATTTCCACTCCGCTTTCGCTGCCGCTCCGAAAGGTCTCCGCGCCGGAGCGCATGCCGTTCTAGAGCGTTTCGCTTCGCTTGGGTTCCGGCAGGTTCTCTTGAGCGCACACCGCGAGGATCTCTTGAAAAAGGACGCGGCAGATGCGGGCATTGCCGACTGGTTCGAGGCTATTGCTGGCACGGACAATCTTTCGGGCGCGTCGAAACTCGAGCGCGCCACACGCCTCGTGCGGGAAATCCAACCTCGGAAGATGGTGTTCGTAGGCGATACTTTGCACGATGCGGAGGTGGCGCGTGCCACCTCCGCAGGATGCGTGCTTCTTGAATGCGGCCACCAAACGCCCGAGCGCCTCGCCGCTGCGGGATGCCCGCTTGCCGCAGGGCTGGCGGACATCCCGGATGCCGTCACTCGATTGGTGCGGCGTTGAGGCGGTACTCACTTATCAAGCGCGGACGCAGCAGCGATATGCGGCGTTTGAAGTCCTGCCAATTCTTGTTCGCCGGTTGTGACCAGAGGCATTCGGCCATTGCAGACATGCGCGGCCACAGTTTCCACTCGTATTCGCTGCCGGAGAAAGTGTATTCCGTCCAGTTGTTGCCTTGCCCGCCGAGGATGTGGTGCTGTTCGTTCTCGGGTATTCCGGCGAGAGGATTGAAACCGTATACGCGTTCAAGCGAAGCCGCGAAACCGTAGTTTATGTATTCGTACGGGTCGAGTGCGAGCCCTTGGGGATTGTCGAGATAGCAGGGGTCTACGGGCGTCATTACGGCATCGTTGCCGCGTGCTGCGGCCTTTATGCCGCCTTGCGCTCCGCGCCAAGACATGATGATCGTGCCTGTGCCGGGGTTGCCGTCGAGCACTTCGTCCCAGCCAACGGCGCGTTTGCCTTTGGCTGCCAGATACTGCGTGAAATGGTTGGTGAGGTAGCCTTGCAAACCTTCTTCTCCATCGAGGCCGAGGGCTTTTATCTTTGCTTGGCACTTGGGGCAGGTCTTCCACATTTTCTTGGGTGCTTCGTCGCCGCCGATGTGCACGACCTTGCCGGGGAAGAGTTCGCAGACTTCGTCGAGCACGTCTTCAAGGAACTTCACGGTTTTGTCGTTACCGCCGCAGAAGATGTGTTCGCTCACGCCCCAGCGCCACCACGGCTCGAATTTTTCGCCCGTGCAGCCGAGTTCCGGATATGCCGCCACCGCCGCAAGCGCATGACCGGGCAGTTCGATTTCGGGGACGATGGTTATGTGCCGCGCTGCGGCGTATGCCACGATTTCCTTTACATCTTCCTGCGTGTAGAAGTAGGGGCCGTACGGAATGCCGTTGGGCGTCCAGTGTTCTTCGCCGGGCTGGAGGAGCGCGACGGGCTTGGGCGAAGCGGGCCGCACCGCGCCGACCTTTGCGAGAAGGGGATATTTCTTTATTTCGATGCGCCAGCCCTGGTCATCCGTGAGGTGCCAGTGCAGTGTGTTGAGTTTGTGCAGAGCCATCGCATCGAGCGTTTTCATGAGAGTTTCCTTGCCCATGAAGTGGCGGCAATCGTCGAAATGCAATCCTCGCCAGGGGAAGCGCGGCGCATCTTCGATCTCCACATTCGGAATCGCGAACTTGCCTTCCCCTGCGGGACGCGCCAGCTGGCGCAGAGTCTGCAA
>JAFVCR010000079.1 GCA_017479035.1 Kiritimatiellia bacterium
CGCCTGCAAACCCAAACCTGCCGGCGCACTGGACACAACAAGGGATTCATGATATAATACACCCCGACAAGGATTTGCATGAACGCCATATTTTTCGATCTCGACGGCACGCTGATAGATTCCCGGCGCGACCTGATAAACACGGTCAACGCGACCCGCGCCGACCTTGGCCTTGCGCCGCTTGCGGATGATGCGGTGATGGCTTGCGTGGGCAACGGTGCGCGCTACCTGCTTGAACATTCCATCCCGGAGGCCGCCGGCCGCTACGATGAAATCTGGCCTATCCACAAGCGCAATTACGAGGCGAACATGATGAACACCGTTTGCCTCTACCCCGCCGTGGCGCGCACATTGCGCGAACTAGGCTCGCGCGGCTGGTTGCTGGGAGTAGTCACCAACAAACCAAACTGGGCCACGCGCGAAATCCTCTCCCGCCTTGGCATCCTGCGCGAATTTGCGGCAATCGTGGCCGGCGGCGACACCGTGCTTATGAAGCCCGATGCCCAACCCCTGCGCGAATGCGCCGCACGCATGCGCGGCCATCGCCTGTCTTCGCACGACATCATAGTGGGGGATAACTGGACGGACATCGCCTGCGGCAACAACGCCTCCGTAAAAACAGTCTTCTGCACCTACGGCTTCGGCACGCCACGCGACACCCGCATCAACCACAAAATAAACCGCTTCGACGAACTTCTGCGCATATGCAGGCAAGAGGAGATGTAAGCCCATGCTCGAAAAACGCATAATCCCTGTAGGTCCTTTCGCCGCAAACTGCATAGTGCTGTGGGGCGAAGAACGCAAGGCTTGGATCATCGATCCCGGTGCCGATGCCGACATTATCGAATCTTTCCTAGGCTCGAAGAACCTTATTCCCTGCCTCGCAGCATACACGCACGGCCACTTCGACCACGTCAACGCCTCCATCGCTCTCGCCAAACGCTGGCCGTCCCTCGCGTTCCATGTAGGCCGCGGCGACGAACCCATGCTCGGCCATCCGGCGAACTGCTGGCCGCCGGACTACGTCCCCATGCCACGCCCGGCAAATCTCGTTTGCGACCTTCAGGAAGGCTCCGTCCTTGAAGGCGGCGGCATAAATGCGCACATCCTGCACACCCCCGGCCACACTCCGGGCGGCGTGTGTTTCCATTTCGAGGAAGACAAACTGCTTCTCACCGGGGATACTCTTTTTGCAGGTTCGTGCGGGCGCACCGATTTTCCGGGCGGCAGCATGAAACAACTGCAAAACAGCCTTGCACGACTGAAAACGCTACCCCCGGAAACGGAAGTGGTTGCCGGGCACGGCCTTCCCACCACAATCGGGCGCGAAATCGCCCAAAACCCTTATTTGCAAGGCGAAGGAGCGTTCTATGAATAATGACGCAAACGTTTTCGCATCCCTTTTGGGAGGATCTCGCACCACCTCCAAAACTTCCGGCGACACGTCCCCAAAAAGCCAGTTGCGCGTTACGCCCGGCACAATGGGCATGGTGCGCGAAGAAAAAGCCGTGGAAGCTGCCAAAAGAGCCGTGGCGGAAGAGTTTGCCGCCAAAATCGCAGACTTGGAAGCCGCCCTCGCCAAGGCCAATGCCGAACTGGAATCCCTCCACGACGAAACTGCGGCGCAACAGATAGTGATCGCGCAGTTTGCCGCCGAAAAGACCAGCCTCCAGCATATCGCCGATGAAGCAACCGCCAACGCCGCCGCACTCTCCGCTGAAAACGAATCTCTCCGCGCCACTCTCGCCAAACCTGCGCTCGACCCCGCAATCGCCGCAGAAAACGAAATGCTCAAGCATGCACTTGCCGATGCCGAAACCGCCTCCGCCGCACGGCAGAACGAGTTGCAACACGAAATGGACTCCCTCAAGATGCAACTTTCAGAAGCGCACCGCACAAGCCTTTCTTCCAGCGTCCTGCTGCAGAAACCGGACGAAATTGCGGAAAACTTCTTCGGAGAAATTCGCGACCACGTCCTTGAAACATTGAAAGATGCGGCGGATGCGGCAAGTGCTGCCGGACGCGACCGCCGGGCAAAAATACTCGAAGCGGTGCTTCTCGCCAACGAACCTGACGGCGAACTCGAAAGCCGCCGCAGCGAATTCCGCGCCGCTCTTGAAGCCGCATCCGTTTTGATGGACAAACCCACAATCGACAAACTTGAGGCGATGGGACTCAAAATGCTCGTCCAAAACGGCGCGACAAAACTCCTCTTCGGCACTGCCGTCATCTCCCTTCCCGCCACGGATTTGGACATCCTCCGCCACTTCTGACGCAGCAAAACCTTTTTATTGCAATTAATTGCAAGTTCCCTTTCCCGCACCGGTAGCCGCATGCATCGGTGAAGGAACACCCTTATCCCGGATTTTTGGAGGAGATGGTCTGCTCGTTCCGTCGTGGAGCGTTGCCAAGGGCGCAGGTGCTGATGAATGGCAAGGGGTGGTAGCATATGCTACTTTCTGCCGTCCTTTCGGGGCTTGCAGATGGTTGCATCCCTTATAGGAGTTTCGCTACGCTCCACCCCCGGGCGGCAGAGCATAAAGCCTCACACAAAGTCCACGAAGTTTTAAGCCGCGAAGCGGCGCAAGAATCCGAGACGGGGGTGGAGCGCAGCGGAACCCCCGGTAC
>JAFVCR010000080.1 GCA_017479035.1 Kiritimatiellia bacterium
CGCGCGGCGGCGGCGGCGTGCGTTTGATGCCTATGCGCGTCGTCTTCACGAGTTTGCGGCCCTCCGTGCATGCCGGCATTCGCGCCGCAGCCATTGCAAGCCCTGCCGCAGCCCACGCATTTGCGGCGGTAGTGCCCCATGCGCTAGAGTCGTTGCGCAGCAGCGAATTCAATTCGCCCATGAGCGGCACCAATTCTTCCGCATCGACTCCGGCTTCCACCGCCAGGAACAACACCATGCCCAACTCTCTCGCACGCGACGATGCCAGCGGGAAGCCTTCCCCCCAGAACCTCTTGCGCAAACCCTTTAGCAGTTCGTCCTTGCCCTCGCTCTTGTAGCCGCCGCGCACAAGTGCCGCCGCCGCGATGAAACGCGCCGCAGGATCTTTCACATCTTCGCTCAAAAGGTTGCGTGCGGCATCAAGGAATGCCTCGTCGCCCATAACCGCAAGTATGTATGCGGAATACGCCGCATTCACATCCGTTCTGCCGCAATGCGGAAACTCAAACACCTTCAACTGGTTCGCCTTCAACCACCTCGTCTGCGAAGTGGCTTCGTCTTTCTCCAGATACCCTTTCGCCACAGCCTCCGCAATGAAATGCCGCGCAAAGAGCGAGCCTTCCGTCCATGTTTCGTCCGACCACGGCCACATGCCAAAACTGCCATTCCTGTGCGCCATTGCCTGGATGCCCGAATACGCAAACTGCACCTTGTCCACGACCGACGTATACGTTGCCTCGTCTATCAACCCCAACGTGCGCAAATCGTCCGCCGCAAGAAGCGGAAACGCCTGTGCACAGGTTTGTTCAAGGCATCCATATGGATACTCTTTGAGCCAATCCAGCGCACCCTTCAGCGTAGCCGCCGGCGAATCGAATTTTTCCACTTTCTCGGTGGCGGCGATCCAATCGTTTTCCAATGACGGTATCGCAGCATCGTCCGGCTCCATCGAATATATCACCTCCGTCTGCGCCGGATGCGCTTGGCGCACCACGATTTTTGCAGTGTCGGCTGAAGTCTCCCCTCCTCCAGCAAGAAAGCCACCTATTTTCCACTCGCCGTAGAAATCCTCCGGCAGTGCCACGGTGAATGCGATATTAGTCTGCGCATTTTTCGCAAGCGTCCCGCATACATTTGTGGAGAGTATTGCCGACGCTATCTTGTACTCGAAGTCCGTTTCCGGCAGATCGTTATTGAACGCCTGCGCTACGATTTCGCACACGTCTCCTCCTGTGGCAAAGCGCGGCGCGGAGATCCTTGCCGCCAACTTCTCGCGCACGACAAGCCCGCTGTTGCCGCCGCCAGTTTGCATTTCGTTGTAGGCCACAGCCATCACGCGCAGCAGGCATGTGGTATCCACTCCCGGCAGCGTCACCTCCGCATAGCCCTCGGCATCGGTCTCCACTGGCTGCAACATGTATGTGGCGGTATGTTTTCCCTTGAACGTGCCATCGTCCCGCTGGCGCGTTGCCATTGGATATTGCTTTACCAATATGTCGCCGCCGAATTCGCCGGTTTCCAGTATCTTCAAGTCGGGATATATCTGCGAATATATGTCGTATTCGTCAAACGGGGGATTCACCGCAAAATCAAATAGTTTGCTATACGGATTTGGTGCTCTGAAACCAGTCAGCGCAAGCACTCCCTCGTCCGTCGCCATCACTTGCACACGCGCCTTCGTGCCATGCCCGGCCGCATCCGTCACGTGGATTTTCGCCTTTGTCGCTTCGCCCGGCGTCGCCAGCTCCTGCGTTTTCACCTCCACCTTCAGCAAGTGCGCGTTTTTATGGTTTATTGCAAGGCTCGCTTCGCCGAAAAGCCTTCTAGTGCGCGTGTTGCCTTTTGCTATCACCGTTGCGGCAACATAATAGTATTTTCCTGCGATCGCCTTCTCCGGCACCGTCACGGCGAATGAATTTTCGCCGCGCTTCACCTCTATCGTGCGCGTTGCCGCAAGCGTGTTCCATCCCTCCGCGATATGCGCCACGCCGTCGCACGGGCTGCGGAACGTCAACGTTGCGGTTTCGCCCGGCAAATAGTCCTCCCTGTCAGGCTCGAGCACCAGTTTCAGCGGCGAGGACGACCTCTCCCCCGCATCGCCCTTGTTGTGCCAGAATTCATACTTCGTGGCCAGAGTATCGCCGTATTTAACTTCCACCGCCAGCCTTGCGCACGGCAGTTCTTCGTCGCTCCACTCCACTAGCCCTCTCCAATCGTTCAATGCGGTTCCGGCAGGTATGTGGATCGTCTTTGCAAGTTCCGGCCGCACCTCTTCATCGCACACCCATTCGCCGCGCATTTTGCCGGTGTCGTCTTTCACGAAATGCCTTCTCCAACGGTATTCGCTCACGGAAATCTCAAGCTCGCGGTCTTCGCCGTCCGCGAAAATCTCTTCTCCCTTGAGCACCGGCAGAAATGCCAGGTCGAATCCGCACATGCCAGATTTTGCCTCGTCGCGCTTTGCATTGCGCACGCCTATGAACTTGCTTGTGGGGAACACGATCGTCCTGGCGGACGCGGAGACTGTTCTCTCCCCTTCCGGAGACACCATCAAATACGTCTGCACCACAAACGGCGTTTTCACTTCGCCTTCCAGTTCTTTTACGGGGATTGTAAGCGTGCGCAAAGGCTCTGCCAATTTCCCTCCGTCGGGAAAAATCTGCATGATCCTGTTGATTTTTTCTGAACTTTCTTTAGTCTTCTCTCCGCAAGTCCATCCTGCCCAGTGTGCTGGCTTATCTTTGCTGAAACATGCGTCCGAGAACGCAGTCCATGTCCCATCCTTCGCATCCGGGCCAAAATAGTATTTCGCACTCCAATCGAACGTCACCGGCTCGTCCAAACCTATCTTGCTGAACGTCGGCGCGCTTACTTCCACCTTTACCCTGTCTGGAGTGTATGCGGCCACTTTGAAATTGTACCTGCTCAATTCATTGCCGCCGGCCACAAGCCGCACGGTCCACCCTCCAGTTGGCGCATTCGCGGGAATGTCGAACGCCACTCCCGCATGCCCGTCGCTATCCGTCTGCACTCTTCTGGTGGCGCAGTCCGTGCCGTTCCGATCGATCAAGTTGAAATCCACCGGTGCGTTCGCCAGCGCACGATAGCCAGAATTCACCGAATTGCGCACAAGTGCCTGCACCTCGAATCTTTCGCCAGGCCGCACGATGTCCCGCGCGGAATACATGTAGCACCTCATGCGGGCGTATTCGGCAGTGCTGACATAGTAGATATGGTCCGCGTTTCTCAAGGAACTTTCCAAATCCAATAAGGCGAGGTCTCCATCCTTGCGCACTATTACGTGGGATGCCTCATCTATATTCGTGTCGTAGTCGGGACTGTCGAACACAAGTTTCACCACGCCGTTTGCATCGGTAAGTGCTTCCGCCGCCACCTGGTGCGCACATGTCACCGCCATTACGCTCGCTCCTTCGATAGGCGAGCCATCCTTCAGCGAATGCGCCGCCACGTGCAATACGCGGCTGGAACTGTCGAAAACGGCTGCGATGCCAATGTCCGTAAGCAGAAAATCCACACTGTCCTCCGCCCAGTCTCCTTGCACGTTATACGCCCGCACACAATATGCCCCAGGCTCCAACGGCGTGCCTACAATCTGCGCAAGATCTATCATCCAAGGAACGGATTTGTCGTACGGCCCTGGAGGCTGCACCGTCTTTTCGGCGATTTGCTTCATTATCCGTGTCCCCCTCCATGAACGCCACGAATCCATCCCCATGTAGGTGATATTGTTCTCGTACGCACGCAATATCTTCACCGTAACATTCGTGCACCCGCAGGACTCGACCGGCAGCCTTGCCTGTGCCAAAGGCAGGTAGTTCCCATCGGTGGCGAATTTCAACGACGGCTCGATTTTTCCCGCTTGCGCCGCCGCCATGCACGCAAGTATCACTATTGTCGCAATTTTTTTCATGGCGCGCAATTTAGCAAAAACAGGAAGCGAAATCAAGTCTATTTTGAAAAAATTTTCATATCTTCCAATTACCATATCCAATGCCCGTTTTGCGGCATTTTTCTCCGGGCATTTTCGCCTACACGTCAAAAAAGTTTCACAAAATCGTCCGCCAAGATGCCCAAGCGACCCCCGCCCGTCCCGATTTCACGTCCCAAGGGTCTCTCAAACCCGCCCTAGGGGTCTCGTTTGCGGGAGACCCCTAGGGCGGGTCTTTGTCTCTAGGCTCTCTCTTTTCGGAGACCTCCCGGGCTCGGTTCGGAATCAATGCGGACAAAACTGCAAAAACAGGCTCCTTTACGCCATTTTCTTGCGGATAACAATTTTTGCACCCGCCTTCCTCGAAATGTCGACGGATTGTCGATAACTTCTAGGTCTCTTTTGCCGCGTTTCTGCAATAGTATTGCTATTGCGTGGCATCTACGGGCACCGTCAACCCCGGCAGAACCTTGTCGATGTCGCACGGAGCCATTATGCATAGTAGCCCGCGATGGCCGGCGTTGATGTATATTTGCGGGAGGGAGTATATAGTCTTCTGCACGTACACCGTCATGCGTTTGCGCGTACCGAAAGGAGAAGTCCCTCCCACATGGTAGCCGCTGTGCCGGTCTGCGGTGTCCGGCGAACAAGTGCGGACTGTTTTCACGCCTCGCACGCGCGCAAGACTCTTTACGGAGATTTCGCAGTCTCCATGCATCAGGCACACGAAAGGCTTGCGCGTCTCATCTTCGAGTATGATGGTTTTGATGGTGGCGTGGTGATCCAGCTCCAATTCGGTGGCGGCTTGTATGGTGCCGCCGTGCGGCGTCCACGTGTAAGAACGCAATTCATACTGCACCTTTGCCGCATCGAGTGCGCGTATGGCCATCGTGGCCGGGAATTCGCTTTTCACGCCTCCTCCCCCAGTTTGAGGCGCATTGCCTTTTCGGGGCAGGTGAACGGATCGGCGTGCTTGGTGCAATTGATGCAGCCACGGTAGAGTTTGTGCATAACTTCCGTCTTAGGGATCTCCTCGAAGCCGAGATGTGCAAAGAATCGCGGCGAGAACGTAAGCACCAGCGCTTCCGCCGGCCGAAACGCAGCCACGCGCTCCAGCACCGTCCGCACGAGGCGCCGCCCTATATGCATCCCGCGCCACGGGCTGCGCACCGCCACGGACTGTATCTCCACTGTGGCATGTATGGGCGAGCCGATTTCCGGTAGTATCTGGTATGTAGCGCATCCGGCAAGCGTTGCGCCGTCTTCGGCTATGGTGAAGCGGTCGATATTCTCCACGATATTCGCCAGCGAACGCGGCACGAGCCTATCGCGATGCAGGTGGATAAGGGCAAAAATCTTCTCCGCGTCCACCAGCCGTGCCGTGCGGAACGTTATTCGGGAGGCATCCGCTCCCATCGATTCTGTACCGTTTTCAGTCATGATACATTTTCCACGGCGGCGATTATAGCAAATTTCTTCCGTTTTTGCAAACAATTGCAAGGGAATCCGCCTATCAGCCAATTGCATAATATATTGACTGTTGGCGGGAGATTTGGTATTATATGCAACCGAATTTCTTGGGCGGCGGACGATTGCCCAGGTGTGCAAACGCAAAGGAAGGTTTTGGTTTATGAACGTTGAAAAAACGGTGAAAACGGCTTGCGAGATCGCTTTGAAGGTGTCTGCATCTGCGGAGGAAATGGCACCCGTGGCGCGTGCGTCCATCCAGAGAATCGCGCAGAACGCCTCGGTGCCTGGTTTCCGCAAGGGCAAAGTGCCGCTCGCCATCGTTGAAAAGAGATTCGCCGGCTCCATCGCGGAAGACACGATAAACCGTGCAATCCGTACCTTCAACAAAGATGTGCTGGACAAGGCCGGGCTTGACGATGCAAAGGTTATCGGAATCCGCAATGTGGAAGATGTTAACATTGCGGACGACAAGTCGCTCGCGTACACGTTGAATCTCGAAGTCCATCCCCAGGTGACGCTGCCCAAGTATAAGGGCATCGCCGTGGAAAAGAAACCCACTACAGTAACCGACGAAGAGGTGGAAGAGCGTATCGGCACGTTCCGCAAGGCATTCGCCAAATTTGAAGATGCCAAAGAGGGCGACGCGATAGTCGAAGGCGATTTCGTCAACTTCTCCATAAAAGGCACGGTTGACGGCAAGGGCGTTCTTGAGGTCTGCCCCGAGGCCAAAGCCGTTGCCGACAATGACGACGCGTGGACGCAGATCGAAGAAGGCCGTTTCGTGCCGGAAATCCTCGAAGCGTTGAAAGGCATGAAGTCCGGCGAAGCCAAAACCGGCGTAAAAGTGGCGTTCGGCGAAAACGCCCCGGAGCAACTCAAAGGCAAAGAGGCCGTTTACGACCTTTCTGTAAAGGCTTTCCGCCGCCGCATCCTGCCCACAGACGAGGAATTTATAAAGGAAACGCACGAGGAATCTCTCGACGCGCTCAAGGCCAATATGCGCAAACGCCTTGAAGACGAAGCGGCGAAAATAGCATTGGACGACAAGCGTAGGCAGGTGGTGGACGCAATCACCGCCGCCGCTGGCGAGTTCGACGTTCCACCGTCGATGGTGCAGCGCCGCGTGCAGGAACGGCTTGATGAAATGGCCTCAAACGCACAGCGTAGCGGCCTCACTGCGGAATACTTCCAGGAA
>JAFVCR010000081.1 GCA_017479035.1 Kiritimatiellia bacterium
CCAGCCGCTCCTGCGTCTTCTTCGCGAGAATGTCCTCCTGTAGCGAGCGGGCAATCTCGCTCATCAGCGTGTCCCGCGCGGCCTGTATGCCAAAGAGCATCTGCCCCAGGAACTCCATCTTCCAGCGGCTCCCTTTGAACTGGGGAAAAAATATCCCCAGGTATTTTCTCAATTGTTCTCGCGTTCTGAACGCAATTATGCTATCATTTCCCATGTCGGTTCCTCTTGGTTGGTTTTTGGCATGTGGCATTATACCACACCCGGCAAGTGGAATCGACTTCTCGCTTATTTCACTTCCAAAAATGCACCCCGCCCAATAGAATCAGGCCTATGACCCGTTTCAGGGGTCAAAAACTGGGGATATTCCAGTGCAAAAACTCCGTATTTGGAAACCAGCGCGAGAAATCTAATTGCGCAAGAAAGGATTTTCTGCTATAATTGCCGCATGAAAAACATATCGTCCATATTGCCGTTTATCACCGTCAGTGCGGCTCTCGCACTCTTTGCCGATACTGAAAATCTCGCCGATAAAACATCTCCGCACGCCGTGGCGGATTCGATCAAGGTGGAAACCTCGCTCGATGGCACCATATCCATTACTGGCGAAGTTGCAGACCAGAACGACCAGCGTTGGATTGAAAAGAAAACGGTAAAGATAGAGAACCCCGTTTGGTGGACGCCGGAAACTCCACGCCTCTACGCAACCGATTTCTTCGGCGAGTCGGTGAAGTTCGGCATACGCACGGTTGCATGGAACGCCACAGATGGATTCCTCTTGAACGGCAAAAGCATTCTTTTGCATGGCGCATGCGTTACGGCCGGCAATGAACCTTTAGACAAGGCGGCGGGTTCCGGCGTGGAATTGCGCAAAGTGCGCTTGCTCAAGAAGGCTGGTTTCAATGCCGTACGCGTCAACTGCGCCGCTGCTAGCGAGGCCTTCCTCGATGCTTGCGATGCAGAGGGTTTGCTCGTAATGGACGATGTCTCCACCGCCAGACACGGCAAGCCCCACCCATCGGCAGTGGTATGCGGGCTTGACACGGGCGACATTGCAGAATGTGCCTACACGGCGAATGCTGCGGATGAAATCCACTCCGCATCCCCCGGGCGCCTTGTAGTCTATACCGGGACGGCATCCAAGGACGCAGTGGAAGTTTGGAAGCGTGCAGAAGAGTTGCCATACGTCATAGGCGAGTTCGTTAAAACCGGCATTGATCATCCCGGCGAGCCGTACGGCGACATCGACTTTGCTGGGCACCGCAAACCGATCTCGCATCTGCGCGAAACTTTGTGGAACGCAAATGCACCCACTTACGTTTGCGCCCGCGAACCGGATGGACGGAAAGACCAGGCAGATACTGCCAAATGCGGCACATTGCCTACGCTCGAGCACTGGAACTTCGACGATTGGGAAGGCACGAACATAACCGTGTATGTCTATACTCGCCGCCCCAAAGTGAACCTGTACATCAACGGCGAAATCGTCGACACCCAAAACGTCTCTGCCGCCACGGCATACACCGCTTCGTTCGAGGTGCCCTACGAAAAAGGAGAAATCAAGGCGGTTGCGTTTGGCGACGGTCAATATGAAACCGCATACCTTCGCACGGCAGGCACTCCCGCGCACATCATTTTCGCGCACGAGGTATTTGGCGGACTCGAATATGTCACGGCGGAAATCGTGGATGACGAGGGCATCGTATGCCCTTATGCAAACGTCAACATATCCTTTGGCGGGGATCCGCTTGCCACCTGCTCCGGCGATCTGGATGATGCCGTCCCCGCCACCTCCAACGTGCGCAAGGCGTTCGGCGGGCGCGCACTTGCAATATATCCGCATAACGAAAAGTAAATCATTGCCATGCTCGCCCCGGAAACAATTGCCAAAATCAAGGAGATGATGGCGCAAGCCAATCTCCGGGAAGAGGATTTGCAGGAATCCTTCATACTAGGCTCGGGCCCGGGCGGGCAGAAAACCAACAAAACTTCCTCGGTCGTGCGCCTGCTCCATGTCCCGAGCGGACTTGCCGTAAAGTTCGGCAAGTACCGCTCCCGCGAGATGAACCGCTTTCTGGCGCGCCGTGCGCTTGCCGAGACTATTCTTGAGAAAGAGCAAGGCATTAAATCGGCCGCACAGCAGGAACGCGAACGCATACGAAGGCAGAAACGCCGCCGCTCGCGTGCCCAACGTGCGAAAATGCTTGATGACAAACACGCCCATTCCGAGAAAAAAGCAGCGCGCCGCAAGATTTTCCCGGAATGACACTTGGTTTGACGGGTCGAGACTAATATCTTGCGTCTGGCGAATGAGATTGCGCTGAATGGTGTTGTAGGCGTTCATCGCCGCAACTTCAAACGCTTCAAGGCTCGTCGCTTTCAGCAGTCTGTCAATGTCCGCCTGTGCAAGTTCGCGGGCTTGGGAATACACCATCGCACGGGCTATGCGCGTAAGCCAATGCCGGGCGGTGTTCGTCAACTCCCGCAGATTCCCCGCGCCCGCAAAAGGCTCTGCGCCGTCCTTCACGGCGTTGCGCTCGCGCAATTCCTTCTCTACAAGTTTCTCTACGGTAGCGACAAACTCGCTCGCTCTCGTGAAGTCCAGCCCCTGCCGCTCCTCTTTCGCGCCGATTCCGCCCTCTGCGCTTTCGGCCGCTTCCGATGCCTTTTCGCGTCCTTCCCCGGTCTCTTCTTCGCCCTCGCCGCCCTCTTGGGCTTTTGCGTTCGCAGCGTCGATTTCCTTGTTAAGTTCCCTGCGCCTCTCGTTGGTCGCTTTGTCGCGTGGACTTTCGCCCCCGGAAAGCCCCAGACGCTTGTCTATCTCGTCGGCGCGTCTCTTCGCTTCCTCCGTTATAGCGTCTATCGCGGGGGAATGCGGCACGGTGACGCTCGGCGGCGTTTCTTCCGCTTCCTCCCTGCCTGTTATCGGTTTGCCCGGGCCGTTCGCCTCGCCGGGCGCGGTGTCGCCGCCGCCGTCGTCAAGTTTGTGCAGCCGTTCAAGTTCCTTGTATATGGAATAAACCGCCGTTTTCACCAAATCGAACTGGTATTTGGATTCCATCGCGGCGGCGGTGAAGCCGTGCGCGGCGTCGATTTGTGCGCGTTCAAGCTGCTTTTTCGCCTCGGCAAGGTCTTGCTCCTGTTGCGCAAGCCCCGTTCCTTTCACTACGCCCGAAAGATACGCCTGTTCCGCAAGTTGCGCAATCTTGCGCCCCCTTGCGCGACGATACGCCGCGTCGAAATACCGGCGGTCGCTCACCGCATCGGCAATCCCCTGTGCCATTAGCGGAGCGTCTTCCATGTCCTTTGCAAGACGCATCCCCTCCGCAAGGGTCTCTTTCGCTCTCTTCTCGTCCGCGCCGATAGCCCGCAGCATTTCGGCAACCAGCCCCTCTTCAAGCGGCTTGCCGACTGCGACGTATGAGGCCACAACGCTTTGCGCAAGCAATTCCGGGTCAAGTTTCGCCTCGCTCACGCTCTGGCGCGTTTCCCCCTTGACATTCGCCCCGTTTTGTGGTAGGTTATCGCTATCGGTTGTAGAGTTTTGGGAGGACTTCCCGTCTGCAAGCCACGCTTCAACCGCCCGGCGCAGGGACATTGCGGTCGCCGGGACTTCTTTTTCCCCGCTGATTACACCCGTCACTTCCGCAAAGTTGCTTACGCGCAAATCCCGTCCTTCCGCCCGCGCGACAATTCTTATCAAGTGTCCGTTGTCAAGTTGCTTGTAGTATGCAACATGGGCTTCGTCCAACACAACGGCTTTGTCGTCTGCCACTATTTCGGCTATGCGCGGATTGACCTCATTGACTTTTGCGGCGTTGTAGGCGCGGTAGTGCTTGCCGTCTTTGTCGCGGTTGCCGTTGGTGACGGCGTGAAGGGCATACTCCGCCCATGCCGCCGCCGCATCGCCTCCATGCCGCGCAACCGATTCTTCCGATGGGGCGAAAAACATATACCCGCCCGTCGAAATCGGCAAGCGCATATCGGCGTATTTCGCGTGGAACTCCCGCGCCGCCGTTATGGCTTTTTCGCGTTCTCCGTCTTTCAAGCGCAAGTCAACCCCGCCCTCGTCAATCAAC
>JAFVCR010000082.1 GCA_017479035.1 Kiritimatiellia bacterium
TCTTCACCAACAATCATGATGATTGAAAGATTGTGCTCGATATCAACTTCATCAACACCTAACTCTCGTGTGAGGTAAGAGATAATTTCTTGTTCTTTGATTGGTGTTAATTCGCGTTCACGGACGATAACTGACATATCGTCGATACCTGTTGGCATGTGTTCCCAACGGATATTGAGGTCTTCTAAAATTTGGAGGACTTTTCGACCAAATCCGACTTCGCGGTTCATGAGGTATTTGTCCACGATTATATTGGCAAAGCCGCCGCTTGCAGCAATGCCCACCACTTTGCCGGGTTCCACGCGGCGGGTCTGGACGATCATCGTGCCGGGTTCGTTGGGGTGGTTGGTGTTGCGCACGTTGATGGGGATGCGCGCGCGCACGGCGGGGAAGATGGCTTCGTCGTTGAAGACGCCGAAGCCGGCGTATGCGAGTTCGCGCATTTCGCGGTAGGTCATGGTGTCGATGCCTTTTTTGACATCGGGCACGATGCGCGGGTCTACGGGGTAGACGCTGTCGACATCGGTGAAGTTCTCGTAGACATCGGCACGGACGGCGGCGGCGAGGATGGAGCCAGTAATGTCGCTGCCGCCACGCGGGCAGGTGGCCACGGTGCCGTCTTTGCGATAGCCGAAGAAGCCGGGATAGACGACGATGCCGTCGAAATCCTCGAACGCGCGGGCGAGGCGGCGGTAGCTTTCCGGGTCGAGGGTGGCGTTGCCGCTTGCGCCTTCGAGGATCATGCCGGTATCCTTTGGGCTGGCGTAGCGAGCCTTTACGCCGCGTGCGGCGAATGCGGCGGCGGCGATTCTGGCGGAGTTGTCTTCGCCGGCGGCTTTGAGGGTATCCATGAAAACACCGGGATCGGTTTTGCTGCCGGCGGTGCGGCGGGCTATGTCGTCGGCGATGGTTTTTACTATGGCATCTCCCAGGTTGAGATCGTCGGCAATGGATCGGTAGCGCTCGACTACTGCCGCTTGCGCCTTGGTGGTGTCCTCGCCGGCGAGGGCGGCGCGGGCAAGGGAAATGAGAAGATCGGTGACTTTGACATCCGCCTTGGTGCGTTTGCCGGGTGCGGACACCACGACCATGCGCCGTGCAGGATCGCTCAATACTATATCTATAACCTTCGTCAACTGGCCGGCATCGGCCATTGAGGTGCCACCGAACTTGCAAACTTTCATTTTGTCTTCCTGCTCCAGAACATTTCCCATATTCTACCACATATGCGCGCTCCTTGCAAGCGGCACTGGAAAACCGCAGTGTGCAGTTTGCAGTTTGCAGTTTGCAGTGTGCAGTTTGCAGTTTCTATCCACGAAGAGGCGCAGAGATGCAAAGACGCAGAGAAGGAGAGAGTGTGTACTGTGGGGACGCGGGCGTCTCGCCCGCGGAGGGTTTGCAGTGTGCAGTCATGGACGCGGCGCGACAACTGCACACTGCAAACTGCAAACTACTGCGGGGATAAGCATGGCACTGGAAAATGCTTGAATTGAGAAGGGGGATGTGGTAGAATTGACAACTCAAATCATGGGAAAGAACGTATATCTTTATGGGCCGCCGGGGAGCGGCAAGTCGTCGCTGGGCAAGGCACTCGCCGGGCGGCTGGGGAGAGATTTCGTGGATCTCGACGAGGCCATTGCGGGCAAGGCGGGGTGTTCGATACCGGAAATCTTCGCAAACGAAGGAGAAAAGGGGTTTCGCGCGCGGGAACTTGCCGCTTTGGAAGAAGTGGGCAGGCAGGGTTCTCTTGTAGTGGCGTTGGGCGGGGGTGCGCTGCTTGCGCAGGAGGCGCGGGATGTGGCGGAGAGGACGGGGAAGATTCTTTTCCTCGATGTTCCGCAAGAGGTTCTGGAAAGGCGCATAATGGCGCAGGCGGGGACAAGGCCGCTGGCGGACAGGCTAGACAAGATACGCACTCTGATGGGGGCGAGGCGGGCGCACTACGGGGCGTTCCCCAGGCGGCTCGTGCAGGAGGCCGCAGACGGGCAGGAGGATATTGACGCGCGCGCGGGCAAGGCGGAAATCGCTTTGGGGATGTTCCACATAGCATCGGGTGACGTACCAAGTGACGTGGTGGTGGAAAACGGCATAGTAGGCGCGGTGGGTGCGCTTGCAAGGCAGTCCGTGGGAGGGACGCGTGCAGTGGTGGTGGCGGATGAGAATACCGCGCCACTTTACGCGGCACGGGTGGGCGATGCGATGCGGAAGGCGGGATACGAGGTGGCTTTCTGCACGATTCCCGCAGGGGAGACCACGAAAACCATCGATACGGTGGGGAAAATATGGAGCGCGTTCCTCAAGGCGGGGCTGGCGCGCAAGGATGTGGCGGTGGCCGTGGGCGGCGGGGTGACTGGCGACCTCACGGGTTTTGCGGCGGCATCGTGGATGCGCGGCATTAATTGGATAAACGTGCCTACGAGTTTGCTTGCGATGGTGGACGCTTCGACGGGCGGCAAGACGGGATGCGACCTTGCGGAGGGCAAGAATCTGGTGGGCGCGTTCCATTCGCCGCGAGTGGTGGCGATAGACCCGGAGACGCTTGCAACGCTACCGCGCAGGGAACTTGCCTGTGGGTGGGCGGAGGCTGTGAAGCACGCCATTTTGGACGATCCCGGGCTGTGGGAGCGCATGGCGGGCGGCGGGATGGATCTTGCGTCCGCGCCGGATGCGGAGACGCTTGCCAGGATTCTGGCGGTGAAGGTGCGTACGGTGCGGCTCGACCCCAAAGAAACAAAAGGTCTGCGGGCGAAGTTGAATTTGGGCCATACGTTTGCACACGCGCTTGAGATTGCCACGGATTTCGCTTTGAAGCACGGCGAGGCGGTGGCGATAGGTACGGTGGCGGCGGCGCGGCTTGCGCGGAAAGTGTTTGCCGGCGAAACGGCAGAGACCTGGCCGGAGGAGGTGGAGGGCGTTTTCGCAAAAGCGGGGCTGCCGGTGGCCATGCCGGAGGGATTGGGCGATCTGCGCGAGATCATGCTGCGCGACAAGAAAAAGGCGGCGGGGACGAATGTGAATTTCGTGCTGCCGGTGCGTTGCGGCGACGTGCGCATCGTGAAGATGGATCTGGCCA
>JAFVCR010000083.1 GCA_017479035.1 Kiritimatiellia bacterium
AGGATGACGTTCTCCTTGAAGCCGCGCAGGTAGTCGCGGCGGCCCTGGGTGGCGGACTCGGTCAGCACGCGGGTCGTGTCCTGGAAGGACGCGGCGGAGATGAACGAGTCGGTCTCGAGGGCTGCCTTGGTGATGCCGAGAAGCGCGGGTTGCGCTTCGGCGGGGCGGCGGCCTTCCATCCACATCTGTTCGTTCACGCGCAAGAACGTCTGGCGCGAAACCTGCTCGCCCCAGAGCCAGTCGGTATCGCCCGGATGGGTGATGCGTACCGTGCGGAGCATCTGGCGGACGATGATCTCGATGTGCTTGTCGTTGATTTCCACGCCTTGCAAGCGATACACCTGCTGCACTTCGTTCACGAGGTAGCGTTGGAGTTCCTGCGGGCCGGACACCTCCAGAATCTCCTGCGGGATGATGGGGCCTTCAGTCAACTGCTGGCCTTTCTTCACCTTGTCTCCGCGGAAGACGACGATCTGCTTGCCCATCGGGATCTGGTGTTCCTCGGTAATAGACGGATCGTCCGGGTCGGTAACCACGAGAATGCGGCGCCCGCGCACGTTTTCCTTGAAGGAAACCACGCCTTCGATCTTGGCGATTTCGGCGGCGTCCTTGGGCATGCGCGCCTCGAACAGTTCCGCCACGCGCGGCAGCCCGCCCGTGATGTCGCGCGTCTTGGCGGCTTCACGCGGCGTCTTTGCAAGCAATTCGCCGGGGGAGACCTTTGCGCCGTCGCGCACCATCACGATTGCGCCGGTGGGAATGTCGTGGCTGTCGAGGGTGGCCTCAAGGCCGATGTCGTTCTTGCCGCGTATCAAGATGCGCGGATGCAGGTTGGAATCCTTCGTATCGAGCACCACGAGCGTCTTGGCACCCGTCTGGCGGTCGGTCTCAGTGCGGACGGATACGTCCTCCTCGAAATCGACGAACTCGATGCGCCCGTGCGCCTCGGAGAGAACCGGCACGGAGTGGGGGTCCCACTGTGCCACTTTCTGCCCTTTCTTGACTTCCGCGCCGTCTTCAACAAGCAGCACGCTGCCCATCTGAAGCTGGTAGGTGTCGAGTTTGTTGCCGTCTGCGGACCATATTTCAAGCGAGCCGTTCTTGTTGAGCACCACTTCGCGGCCTTCGTCGTTGCGCACGAGACGCGCATCCACGAATTTTGCGATACCATCGTTCTTGAGGACGATTTCGCTTGCCTGGGACGTGGTGGATGCCGTGCCGCCGATGTGGAACGTACGCATCGTAAGCTGCGTGCCGGGTTCGCCGATGGACTGCGCCGCGATGATACCCACCGCCGTGCCGATTTCCACTTCCTTGCCGGTGGACAGATCCCGCCCGTAGCACTTTGCGCACATGCCGTGTTCGGCATCGCACGTAAGGCCAGAACGTATCCACACCTTCTCCACGCCCGCCTTGGCGAGGCGCTCGCACGCTTCTTCGTCGATCTCCGCATTCGCCGCCACAAGCACTTCGTTCGTCTTGGGATGGTAGATGTCGTATAGGCTCGTGCGGCCAAGGACGCGCTGTGCAAGCGTTACCTTCGTCTCGTCGCCCTCGACGATCGCTTCCACCTCGATGCCGTTCACAGTATTGCAGTCTTCTGTGGAGATGATCACATCCTGCGAAACATCCACGAGTTTGCGCGTGAGGTAGCCCGCGTCAGCCGTCTTCAGTGCCGTATCGGCCAAGCCCTTGCGCGCGCCGTGCGACGAAATAAAGTATTCCAACACCGACAGACCCTCGCGGAACGATGCCGTAATCGGACGCTCGATAATATCGCCCGACGGGTTCGACATCAACCCGCGCATGCCCGCCAGCTGGCGGATCTGGAGTTTGGAACCACGTGCCTTGGAGTCCACCATCATATAGATAGGATTGAGCTCCGTCGGCGAGGGATTGTCCGGCGTGACGTTGCGGTCGATGGTCTTGTAGAGTTCGTCGCCCACCTTTTCCGTGGTGCCGCCCCAAATATCAACCACCTTGTTGTGGCGTTCGCCGTCTGTGATGATACCTTGCTGGAACTGCTGCTGAACCTTCTCCGCCTCCACGCGCGCCTTGGCGATGAGTTCATCCTTCACCGCCGGGCGTATCATGTCCTTAAGGCCCATCGACGCGCCGGAAACGGTCACGTAGTTGTAGCCGAGGTTCTTGAGGTCGTCGATGAGTTTCACGGCCGCATCGTGCCCTGCCACGCGGTGGCAGTCGAGTATCAAACTGCCGATGGTGGACTTGGTGACCTTGTCGTTGTAGAAGCCCATCTCCGGCGGGAACACCGCGTTGAATATCACGCGGCCCGCCGTGGTTTCAATCGTGCGCGTATTGGTAACGCCGTGCGGCCGGCCCGTGGTGCCGTAGTCGGGGTTGCGCAAGCGGATGCGCGTATGGTAGCCAATGGCCTTCTCCGCAATGCCGAACTCCACTTCGCCAATGTCGTTAAACAGCGGCAGATGCTCGCCGGCGGCGGATGTCTTGCCCGCGATGCGCCCGGCAAGTTTGTCCTGCTGCCCGGCCGTGGTAAGGAAGTAAAGGCCAAGGCACACATCCTGCGTAGGCGTCATCACAGACTTGCCCGACGCAGGCGAGAATATCGACGTCGCCGCCAGCATCATCAAGCGCGATTCGATCTGCGCTTCGATCGAAAGCGGCACGTGCACTGCCATCTGGTCGCCGTCGAAGTCCGCATTGAACGGCGTACACACCATCGGGTTCAGGCGTATCGCCTTGCCTTCCACGAGCACCGGCTCGAACGCCTGTATGGAAAGCCGGTGGAGCGTAGGCGCGCGGTTGAGGAACACGGTCTTGTCCTTTATGACTTCGCCGAGAATGTCCCACACCTCTTCCGCCTGGCGGTCGATCATCTTGCGCGCTGTGCGGACTGTGTGGCAGATGCCTTTGTCCTTCAACGAACGGATGATGAACGGCTCGAACAGACGAAGTGCCATCTCCTTTGGAAGGCCGCACTGCGGCAGCCGCAGATCCGGCCCCACGACGATCACCGAACGCCCGGAATAGTCCACGCGCTTGCCCAGCAGATTCTGGCGGAAACGTCCCGTCTTGCCCTTGAGAATTTCGGAAAGCGACTTCAACGGCCTACTGCCAGGACCCGTCACCGCACGGCCGCGGCGGCCGTTGTCGAACACCGCGTCCACGGCTTCCTGCAACATGCGCTTTTCGTTGCGGATGATCACATCCGGCGTTTTGAGCGAAAGCAGATTCTTGAGGCGGTTGTTGCGGTTGATCACGCGGCGGTAGAGGTCGTTCAAATCGCTCGTAGCGAAACGCCCGCCTTCCAACGGCACGAGCGGCCGCAGATCCGGCGGGATCACCGGCAGCACGTCGAGAATCATCCACTCCGGCTTGCCCTTCGATGCACGGAAGCCGTCCACCACTTTCATGCGCTTGGAGATTTTCTTGCGCGTCTGTTTGGAGCGTGTCGTTTCGATCTGCTCTTCAAGTTCCTTCATGAGCTTGTCGAGGTCTACCTTGCGCAACAGTTTGCGCACCGCCTCCGCGCCCATCTCGGCCTTGAATTCGTCGCCATACTTCTCCTGCGCTTCCACGTATTCCTGGTCGGAAAGAATCTGGCCTTCCTTGAGGGACGTGCCGCCCGGCTCGATCACGATCCAATCCTGGTAGTAGAGCACGCGCTCGAGTTCGTTCACGGTCTTGTCGAGTATCAAACCGATGCGCGAAGGATTGCACTTGAAAAACCAGATATGGCTCACCGGCACTGCCAGCTCGATATGTCCCATGCGCTGGCGGCGCACGGATGAAAGCGTCACTTCCACTCCGCAGCGGTCGCACACCATTCCTTTGTTCTTGATGCGCTTGTACTTGCCGCACGCGCACTCCCAGTCGTGCGTGGGCCCGAAAATCTTTTCGCAGAAAAGCCCTTCCTTTTCGGGACGGTACGTGCGGTAGTTGATCGTTTCGGGGTTGCGCACTTCGCCGTGGCTCCACGAGCGTATCTGCTCCGGGCTTGCGAGGGACACCTTCACCGCGTCGTAATGGGTCGATGCGTTGAAGTTGCCGCCGAAAATATCGTAGGTGTTGAACGGATTCATTTTTGCACTCCTAAATTTCCTGGCTAACCCTTATAGATCGACTCCGCCAAGGAGTTCGTCTCCCGCAGACGCGGCATCCAGCGCACCCGCCGCAGCCGGTGCCGGCGCGGGAGCAGCTCCCGGCCTCTGGCCTTGCGGCTTCTTGTCGTCGTCCCCGCCGAGGAGTTCCATATCTAGGCACAGACCGCGCAATTCGTGGATCAGCACCGAGAACGACTCCGGCATCCCCGAATCGAGCACGTTGTTGCCCTTGACGATGGACTCGTATATGCGCGTGCGGCCTTGGACGTCGTCGGACTTGACCGTCAAAAGTTCCTGCAGCGCATACGCCACGCCGTAGGCCTCCAACGCCCACACTTCCATTTCGCCCATTCTCTGGCCGCCCAGCTGCGCCTTGCCGCCCAGCGGCTGCTGCGTAACGAGCGAGTAGGACCCGATGGCGCGCGCGTGAACCTTGTCCGTAACGAGGTGGTGCAGTTTGAGCATGTAGATCACGCCCACCACCACTCTCTGCGCGAACGGTTCGCCGGTGAGGCCGTCGTATAGAACCGTCTTGCCGTCTTCGTTGATCCATGCGGCGGAACCTTCAAGTTCCTCTTGGCGTTTGCGCGCGTCGCGCAGCGCGGCATCGATTTCGCTTTCCTGCACGCCGTCGAACACGGGCGTTGCGGCATGGAAATCCAAAAGCCTGCACGCCAAACCGAGATACGTCTCGAACAACTGCCCTAGGTTCATGCGCGAAGGCACGCCCAGCGGGTTCAAGACGATGTCCACAGGCGTTCCATCGGGGAGGAACGGCATGTCGCAACTCGGCAGAATGCGCGACACGCAACCCTTGTTGCCGTGGCGGCCTGCCATCTTGTCGCCCACGGAGAGGTTCTTCTTGTCCACAAGATACACTCTCACGCTCTTCACCACCGTGCCGTCGTTGTCGAATTCGTCGAAGTCCGCAAACGGATCCTTCGCCGCATCTTCGAGCTCCGCAAGGCGCGGCACGTATTCGCGGAAGATCGAATCGAGTTTTTCCGCAGCCGGGCTTTCCTCTATCTGATACGTGGCATGCGCCTTGGCGAGTTTCGTGAGGAGGCTCTTGGTGATCTTCTTGTTGGCGGGGATGATGATGTCGCCACTCTCGGAATCGGTCACATCCAGCGGCAGTTTCTCTCCGAGGAACACATTTGAAAGCGCGGAGACGAGTTCCCCTTCCACCTTCTTTTTCTTTTCCTCGATTTCGCTGTCCTTGCTGCGCACTTCCTCTTCTTCGTCGCCCGTGGAGGAACGGGTGGTTTCGCTGGAAGTAGTCACCTTCACCGCCATCACCACGCCCGTCGTCCCCGGCGGCACCGTAAGCGACGTATCGCGCACGTCGGCGGCCTTTTCACCGAAGATCGCGCGCAGCAGCCGCTCTTCCGGAGAGAGTTCCGTTTCGCCCTTCGGCGTCACCTTGCCCACGAGGATGTCGCCGGGATGCACCTCCGCGCCCACGCGGATGATGCCGTCCGGCCCCAGATTCTTGAGCGCGTCCTCGCCCACATTGGGAATATCGCGCGTAATTTCTTCAGGCCCGAGTTTGGTGTCGCGCGCCATGCAGTCGAACGTATTGATGTGCAGCGACGTCAACACGTCCTCGCGCACGATGCGTTCATTCACCAGAATCGCGTCTTCGAAGTTGTATCCGCGCCACGACATGAACGCCACCAGCAGGTTCTTGCCCAGTGCGAGTTCGCCCTGATCCGTCGCCGGGCCGTCCGCTATGCAATCTCCCGCTTCCACCTTCTGCCCATGCTTGACGATCGGCTTTTGGTTGAAGCACGTTCCCGCGTTGCAACGGCGGAATTTCTGCAAATCGTAGCGGCGGTAGTGCTTTGCGGGGTTGTCCTCGTATTTCGCCTTGCCGTTTGCAAGTTCGCCGTCCGGCGTCACCATCACAAACTCGCTGGAAACATACGCCACGATGCCCGGCTCTTCCGCGCACACGATAACGCGGCTGTCCTTTGCGGCGATGCCCTCCAGCCCCGTGCCCACGTAGGGTCTTTCGCTCTGGAGGAGCGGCACGCCCTGGCGCATCATGTTCGCGCCCATTAGCGCGCGGTTTGCGTCGTCGTGTTCGAGGAACGGAATCAACCCTGCCGCGATCGAAATCACCTGCATCGGCGCAACGTCCATGTATTGCACTTCGCTGGCGTTCTTTTCGCAGAACTCGGTTTTGTAGCGGCACGTCACGCGCTTTTCCGCAAAGGTCTTGTCGTCGTTGAGAATGGCGTTGGCCTGTGCGATTACATACTCTTCTTCGATGTCGGCAGGGAGATACTCCACGGTATCCGTCACCTTGCCGTCCACCACCTTGCGATACGGTGTTTCTATGAAACCGAACTTGTTAATCTTCGCGTAGATGCCAAGCGAAGAGATAAGACCGATGTTCGGGCCTTCAGGCGTCTCGATAGGGCAGATGCGCCCGTAGTGCGAAGGATGCACGTCGCGCACCTCGAACCCTGCGCGGTCGCGGCTCAAACCGCCCGGACCCAGCGCGGAGAGCCTTCTCTTGTGCGCTAGCGCGGAAAGCGGATTCGTCTGATCCATGAACTGCGAGAGCTGGCTGCGCGCGAAAAAGTCGTTCAGCACGCTTGCAAACGTCTTGGAATTGACCAAGCTCTGCGGGTCGAGCGGCCCGGAATTGGACGCGTCGTGCACCAGCATTCTCTCGCGTATGAGCCTTTCCGTGCGGGCAAGCCCTATGCGGCACTGGTTCTCCAGCAATTCTCCCGTCGTGCGGATGCGGCGGTTGCCGAGGTGGTCGATGTCGTCCACCACTTCGCGCCCGGCGTGGATGTCCAGCAGCAAACGTATCGCCTCGATCACGTCTATGCCCGACGTGTGGAGCGTACGCAGCTCGTCCGGCACCTGTCCCGTGAGGTTGAGTTTCTTGTTGATCTTGTAGCGTCCCACATAACCCAGATCGTAGTGCGCAAGTTCGTGGAACATCCTCTGGAACATTTGCTTGGCGTTCGTCACGGTCGGCGGGTCGCCCGGCCTCATGCGCTTGTAGATGTCCTTCAGAGCGTCGTCTTCGGAGAAAATACCCATCTTGGCATCTTCGCGCAACGTCTTGATGATCGTGCCGTTGTCGAAGGAGACATCCACCGCTTCCACGGAATGGAACCCCGCCGCCGCGAGATTTGCCATCAGTGTGGGCGTGGCAGGGTCGTAACGCCGCGCCAGCACCGCTTGCGAAGCCGTATCAACGAGGTCGTTCTTCATCACCAGCGAATGCAGTTCCTTCTCGTCGTAAAGCTCCGCGCGGTCGAGGTCGAGCGTCTTGAACTCGTAGTAGAGTTTGAGAATGTCCTCGTCGTTACCATAGCCCAACGCGCGCAGAAGCGTGGTGGCATAGAATTTCCTGCGCCTGCGCCTCTGATCCATGAAACACCACATCACGTCGTTCGTGTCGAACATGATTTCGATCCAGTTTCCGCGATCGGGTATGATGCGCACGGAAAGAAGGCTCTGCCCGTTTGCGTGGACCTGCTTCTCCGTGGAAATGCCCGGGCTGCGGTGCAACTGCGAAACTATCACTCTCTCCGCGCCGTTCACCACAAACGCGCCATCGTCCGTCATCACAGGCATCTCGCCCAAAAGCACGTCCTTCTCGCGGTAGTCCTCGCCGTCGCGCAGCCTGAACGTCACCGTCAGCGGCCTGGAGTACGTCTCGCCTTCGATCAACGCCTCCTGATACGTCCATTTCGGCTCGCCGAGTTTGTAACTCACGAACTCCAGCGCATACCTTCCGTCAAACGACACTATCGGGAAGATTTCATGGAATATCGCCTGCAACCCCTGCTCCTTGCGCTTCCCGGGAGCCACTCCCTCCTGCAAGAATTCGCGATAGGAACGCGTCTGTATGTCGATCAAATCCGGCGGTTCGACCGGATTCTTGAGTTGCCCGAAGACTTTTCTTTCAGCTTTCATTCTCTAGCCCTGTTGAATAGAATAAACCCGCGCAGGCTCCAAAGTCGCCCCTGGACGCGCCGCCACGTCGGTTTTTCCGCGAATGAAGTCCGGTAAGCAGCCGGTTTGTTAACTGTTTCGGCGGTCAAAACTTGTAAAGTATATCATAAATCCGCCACCTCCGCAATAACTTTTTTTAGTTTGCAGTTTGCAGTGTGCAGTTTGCAGTTTTCTTGCCCACTGTGGGGACGCGGGCGTCTCGCCTGCGGCATATCCTCCTGTGGGGACGCGGGCGTCTCGCCCGCGGCTTCCACCTCGCCCGCAATATATTGAGAAAATTCTCACATTTTTCGTGTATTTCGTGTATTTCGTGGTTAAATTTTTCATTTACCCCTTCACCCCTCGCCGGCGAGGGCAGGTGAAATCTTCTTCGCGTTGCGCTCCTCCAGCCGTATCCCAAGCTCCATCAACCTCCGCGCCGGCCGCACTATATTGTGCTCGCGCGATGCATCCAGCAGGAATTTGCGCGCCGCCGCATAATCCGCCTGCGCCTTTTCAAGGCTTTGCCCGAGGATGTCGATATTCACAAGGAACGTATTTACATATTTCAGCAGGATTTCGCCTTGTTTTGCTATTTCCAGCTGGTTTTTCTCCGCTGCCGACTGCCTCCACGCTATCGAAACTATCGCCATGTACGCCAGCAACGTCTGCGGCGAAATAAGCAGTATGTTCGCATCGTTCGCAATCTGCCAAAGAGCCGGTTTTTCCGCCAGCGCCGCCGCATACGCCCCCTCCGAGGGTATGAACAGCCCCACCACGTCCAGATACTCCTGCTCCGGATTCTGCGCACGCAGTTTCTTCACGTAATCCGCCCCCTGCAACGCCTTTATCTGCCGCTCCAGCGCGGCCGCATGCGCGGCGAGATGCACCTTGCGCTTCGCCTCGTCGCCTCCGGCGTTGCAAGCCTCGATGTAATCCGCAAGATTCGTCTTCGCATCGATTATCATCATGCGCCCCTGCGCATCGAGCACCTGCACGTCCGGCCTTGATGTCGTCCCCTTTTGCGCAAAATAGTGCTTCCCCTCCTCCAGCCCGCTCCTTCGCAGAACGTCCTCAAGTATCGTCTCCCCCCACACCCCTTGCAGTTTCGTCCCGCTCGAAAGCGCACTTGCAAGCCATTCCGCCTTGGTGCCTAGGCTCTGCGCCGTGCGCTCTAGCGTGCCGATTTGCGTCTTGATGGCCACGCCAAGCTCCGCATTCGTCTTCTGCGCACCCTCCGCCGCCGCACGAAACTCCGCCAGACGCAGCGCGAGCGTATCGAAAAGCGGCTGCACCTGCTCGCGGTTGCGGCTTGCAAGATCCGTCTCGCGCTCCGCCAGCCTTTTTGCGGCGATTTCGGCAAATTCCATGCGCAACGCCTCTATGCCGCGCTCGTTCACGCCTTGGCAGAAACGATACGTCGCCGCCACCGCCGCCGCGAGTGCCACCGCAAACGCTGTGCAAACAAGAACTCCTATCAACATGTCTCTCTATATCCTTATTATATAGCCACCATGCGTGGCATTCTACCATCATCTCCCCCCGAATGCAATCTCTTATTGCAGAATTCCGCAAAAAGAGACCCTCTTTTTTCAAAAATTTTTCCGCACGGTCTCAAAATCGGGCAAGCACTCTCTCAAAACCCTCCCCAGGGGGTCTCTTCTGCACGAGACCCCTAGGACGCGATTTCAAGACCCCGCTCCCCCTTCTTCGAGACCAAGCGGAGGAAAATCTTGCAAAAGAAGGGCAAATCTCCTTGAATTCTGCAATAATAGAATAGCACGCGGGGACGGCACCGTCAAAACGTCCGTCCCCGCCGCATCGTCACCCTTTGGAAGTTTGCTCTTTCAGCCTTCTTTGAGGCCGGGATAGGAAAGCGTTGCGAAATAGTCGGCAATTGTCTCTGCGCGGCGAATCTGCACTAGCGAACCATCGGGCTTGAGCAGATATTCTGCGGAGCGGAGTTTGCCGTTGTAGTTGAAGCCCATCGCGTGACCATGTGCGCCGGCATCGTGGATGACTACGGTATCTGCGGGTTTCAGCTCGGGCAATTCGCGCTGTATGGCAAATTTGTCGTTGTTTTCGCACAGCGAACCCGTTACATCGTATACTTTGCGCGTCGTGCGGTCTTTTGCGAGGTCACCCTTCTGCCCTATCGCGGTGATGTGGTGGTATGCACCGTATAGTGCCGGCCGCATCAAATTGGCCATGCATGCGTCTAGCCCGGCGTAAAGGCGGTATGTATCCTTTATATGGCGCACTTTCGCCACGAGATAGCCGTACGGACCCGTTATGCAGCGTCCGCACTCCATGTAGAGTTTCAATTCCGGCAATCCGCGCGCAAGGATTTTCTCCTTGTATGCCTCTTCTATGCCTTTCCCGACCGCTTCAAGATCCATCGCATCCTGCTCCGGCCTGTACGGTATGCCTATTCCGCCGCCGATATTGACGAAATCGAACGTTATCCCTATCTTTTCGCTTATTTCCGCCACCAGATCGAAAAGGAGTTTGGCCGTATCTATTATATACTGCGCGGAAAGTTCGTGGGAAGCCTCCATCGTATGCAGCCCAAAGCGCTTCACCCCTTTCGCCTTCATGCGGGCGTACGCCTCGAAAAGTTGCTCGCGCGTGAAGCCGTATTTGGCCTCTTCGGGCTTGCCGATTATGGCGTTGCCGCCTTTCAGCGGGCCGGGATTGCAGCGGCAGCAGAGGAGTTCCGGCAGGGAACCAGTTGATTTTTCAAGGAAATCCAGATGCGTTATGTCGTCGAGGTTTATTATCGCGCCGAGTTCGCGCGCCTTCGCAAATTCCTCTTGCGGCGTGTCGTTGGAAGTGAACATTATATTTTCGCCCGTATTGCCCACCGCCTCTGCCAACAACAGTTCCGGCAGGGACGAACAATCGCTCCCGAAGCCTTCCTTCTTCAAAAGTGCCATCAAATGCGGATTCGGCGCGGCCTTCACCGCAAAATACTCGTGGAAACCCTTGTTCCATGCAAACGCCGCCTTCAAACGGCGGGCATTGACCACTATCGCCGCCTCGTCGTATACATGGAACGGCGTGGGATGCGTCTCAACCCAGGAAAGAATCGTCTCGTCGGCAAAAGGTAGCGTTTTCATGATGCGGATATTATACCATTTACCGCCCTTTTTATCAACTTATTTAACCATCCTCGCCAAATCCACGCGCGTTTCGCGGCGGGGTTGACAACCTGCGGGAAATTTGGTAGGGTTAATGGCATGAAAAATTTTCGATTTGCAGTTTGCGTTTTGCAGTTCGCCGTTTTCTCCATCGCCGCCGCAGCAGGTGCGCCCGACGGCGTAGAATGGCAGGATTCCCTGCGCCTGGCCGAAGGCAAGGAAAAAAGCCGCGCTTTCTTCTTCAGCCACGACAGGCTCAAGGACGCGCTTGGCATCTTCCCCGCCAAGGCCAACCGCCGCGTGCGTTCGCTCAACAGCGCAACTGAATGGAAATTCAACTGGTCCAAAGACCCCGCATCGCGCCCGATAGGCTTCCAAAACCCGTCTTTCGACGTGTCGAACTGGCCTTCCATACGCGTCCCCTGCTCGTGGCAGGCATTCGGCGCAAACGGCTCCGGCGGCTGGGGCACCCCTCTCTACACCAATATCCGCTATCCCTTCGCCGCAAACGCGCCGCGCGTCATGGATACGCCCCCGCAGAACTTCACCAACTACGCCGCGCGCAATCCCGTAGGCTCATACCGCCGCGATTTCGACATCTCCAAAAAAGACCTCGAAAACGAAATCTACCTCAAATTCGACGGCGTGGATTCCTTCTTCTATCTCTGGGTTAACGGCCAATACGTGGGCTTTGCCAAGGACTCCCGCTCTCCTGCGGAGTTCGACGTAACCCCCTTCCTCCACGAAGGCTCCAACACCGTCGCGCTCGAAGTCTATAGATATAGCGACGGCTCCTACCTCGAAGACCAGGACATGTTCCGCCTCTCCGGCATTTTCCGCGACACTTGGCTCCTTGTGCGGCCTAAAGTGCGCGTGCGCGATTTCTTCGTAACCGCCTCGCCAAACGGCGCGGAATGGATCGTCAAAACCGAAGTCGCAATCGACAACCGCTCCGGCAAACCCGTCCGCGAAGACGTTGAAGTAACCCTCTACGACTGGAAAACCAAAAAAGAAATCAAAGGTGCCGATGCCGAAACATCCCTGCGCATCGCCGCCGGCGCGGAAGCCAAAACGGAACTCACCTTCGCCGTGCGCAACCCCAAACTCTGGAGCGCGGAAGAACCCAACTGCTACGTGGCCGTGGTGGAATTGGATGGCCGCGAATACGTCTCCTCCATCTTCGGCTTCCGCACTAGCGAAGTGCGCAACGGCCGCTACTTCCTCAATGGCCAAAAGATCAAACTCAAAGGCGCAAACCGCCACGAAAGCGACCCCATGTTCGGCCATTACGTCCCAGAATGGCGCCACCGCCAAGACGTGGAAATGCTCAAAGCCGCCAACTGCAACGCCGTGCGCAATTCCCACTACCCCCAACCCGATTTCTTCTACTTCCTCTGCGACACCGAAGGCCTCTACCTCGTCGACGAAGCAAACGTGGAATCCCACGGCTACGGCTATGGCGACGAAAGCCTCTCCCACCGCCCAGAATGGCTCCCCGCCACCGTCGATCGCAACCTCTCCATGCTCGAACGCAACAAAAACCATCCCTCCGTCATCATTTGGAGCTACGGCAACGAAGCCGGCCCCGGCGAGAATTTCGCCGCCGCACGCGACGCCATAAAATCCCGCGACACCACCCGCCCCACCCATTACGAACGCGACAACATCCTCGCCGACATGGACTCCAACCAATACCC
>JAFVCR010000084.1 GCA_017479035.1 Kiritimatiellia bacterium
CTCCAGAGCCTAGCGGAAATACCCGGGCGGCAGAGCATAAAACCTCACACAAAGTCCACGAAGTTTTGAGAATGTCTCGTGCAACGAACGCAACGGACTCGAAAGACATTCTAAAAACTTTGCGCCAGTCGCGTTCGTCGCGCGAGATTTCAACCCGCCGCGGGCGAGACGCCCACGTCCCCACAGTACGCTCTTGCACCTTCTCTCATGCCTACACAAACCCGCCGCGGGCGAGACGCCCGCGTCCCCACAGTACGCCTTCGCACCTTCATCGTGTCTCTGCATCTCTGCGGCTTTGCGTTGACAAAAACTGCAAACTGCAACCTGCAAACTGCAAACTGCACACTGCACACTGCAAACTGCGCCAGCCCGCCGGGTTGACGGATAGAGATAGTTTTGGTATTATACGACGAAATGAAAACCAGTTTGCAGTTTGCGCTTTGCGGCTTGATGTCCGCCCTCGTGTTTGCGGCTTGGGGTGGAACGCCCGATCCGTTCGCCTCGCCGTATGCCCTAAAAGGCGGCCGCATCCGCTTCAACGGCTCGCGCCCGCCCAAGTCCTACAACGCCTATACGGACAACAACACCTACACCCGCATGACGTTCGACCTCATGTACGAGACGCTCATCACCACCGACCCCGTCACCACCGAATTCGAGCCGTATCTCGCCGACCGCTGGGAAGTGGCGGACGGCTACCGCACATTCACTTTCCATATAGACGAGCGCGCAAAATGGTCGGACGGCACACCCGTCCTTGCGGAAGACGTAAAATGGACGTTCGACGTATGTATGGATCCTGCAAGCGATGCCGGCTCCATCTACGGCATCTTCGCCCAATACGAAAGCCCGGAGATCCTCGACGAGCGCACAGTGCGTTTCCGCCTGAAAGACGGCGTCCCCGACGACTGGCGCGCGCTCATGAACGTGGGAATGTTCGAGATAATGCCCAAGCACGTTTTCGAGAACGAGCGTTTTGCCGCGTTGGACCTCGTGGACGCGGTGGTTTCCGGCCCGTACAAACTCGTCCACGTGGACGAACACAAACGCGCCGTATTCGAGCGGCGCAAGGACTGGTGGCGCGTAGATTTCCCCGAAGAACGCGGCCACTACAACTTCGACCGCATCGAAATGAAGTATTACGAGGACAACGAAAACGCTTTCGAGGCCTTCAAAAAGGACGAAATCGACATCTACCCCGTCTATACCGCGCACATAATGGCCACTGGCACGCGCGGCAAGGAATTCGCGCACAACTGGATATGCAAACGCACCGTGCAGAACAAATGTCCGCAGTCCTACCAGGGCTTTGCGATGAACTTCCGCCGCGAACCATTCGACGATCTGCGCGTGCGCCAGGCGTTCGCGCTTTTCCTCGACCGCGAGCGCATCAACCGCACCATGATGTTCAATTCGTATTTCCTGCTGAAAAGTTACTACACCGATCTCTACGACCACGCACACCCCTGCGAAAACATCCAGTGGCCGTATGACCCCGAGCGCGCCGAAAAACTCCTCGACGAAGCCGGTTGGTTCAAAGACCCCAAAACCGGCAAGCGCATGAAAAACGGCAAGCCGCTGCACGTGTCCTTCTTGAGCCGCGCCGCCAGCGAAGAAAAATTCCTCGCCGTCTATAAACCCGTCCTCGAAAAAGCCGGCATCACCTTCGACATCGTCCGCAAGGATTTTGCCGACTGGATGCGCTCCATCGACGCATTCGATTTCGACATCACCTGGGCCGCGTTCGTAGGCACCATCTTCCGCAATCCCGAAATGACCTGGAGCGCGGCCGAGGCCGACCGCAAAGGCGGCAACAACATCACCGCCGTAAAAGATCCCGAAATCGAAGAACTAATCCAGAAGGAAAAGCATCTCTACACCGCCGCCGAACGCAACGCCGTATATAGAAGGATAGATAAAATCCTAACGGACAAGGTTCCATACGTCCTTCTATGGAATACGGACAAGACGCGCCTCCTATACTGGAACCGCTTTGGCATGCCGAAAATGCCTCTTGGCATGTACGGGCGCGAAGAGGCCGCCGTTTCCTATTGGTGGTACGACCCGGACGCGGCGAAGGAACTTGACGATGCAATGGCAACCGGCGGTTTCCTGCCCTCCGTCGGCAATGTTGAATGGGAGGATTGACGATGGAAAGATGGGCTTATTTCGCACGGCGTGCATTGTTGATGATACCGACTTTCATCGGCATCACGGTGTTGTGCTTTTCGCTTACGCGCTTCCTGCCGGGCGGCCCTGTGGAAATCCGCATGATGCGCCAGCGGGCTATGGGCGGCGGCGGAGAAGGCGGCGCGGCCGGTACGCGCTCGTCCATGCAAGTCACCGAAGATTACCGCAACGAACTCATCAAGCAGTTCGGCTTCGACAAGCCCATCTACAAGCAATACTACGATTGGCTCGTCACAAACCGCATGGGGCTGAAAATGCCTTCCTACGACTACCCCAACAAAACCGCATGGCAGCTCATAAAAGGGCGCATCCCCGTAAGCGTGTGGTTCGGGCTCGTGGCATTCGTCCTCGAATACCTCATCTGCATACCGCTAGGCATCGCAAAGGCATTGCGCCACGGCGAAGCATTCGATGCCACTTCCTCCGTAATCGTGTTCTTTGCATACTCCATACCGGCATTCGCGCTTGCAATGGTGCTAAAAATGTGCTTCTGCGGCACGGTGGACGGCTTGTGGGACATCTTCCCGCTCGGCGGCATCTCCAGCGATTTCGCCGTGGAGCCCACCTGGTGGGAATGGTTCAAGGATCGCGCCTGGCACATGGTGCTGCCCGTGACCTGCTACGTGATGGGAGCGTTCGCCATGCTCACGCTCCTCATGAAGAACTCGCTCTTGGATCAGATTTCGGCCGACTACGTCCGCACCGTAATAGCCAAAGGCGGCACGCGCACGCGAGCCATCTGGGGCCACGCTTTCCGCAATGCGCTAGTGCCCATCGCCACAGGCTTCGGCAGCATGATCGGCGTGATATTCGCAGGTTCCATAATAATCGAAATGGTATTCGAGATTCCCGGCATGGGGAGGCTCGGCCTCGATGCGCTGCTCGGGCGCGATTACGCCGTGTTCCTCGGTTTGCTTTCGATAACCGCTTGCATACAACTCGTAGGCAATATCATTTCCGACTTCCTCTACATCCTTATCGACCCGCGCATCGACTTCTCGAGGAAATAAGCAAGAAGGTAGGAGGTAGGAAGTTGGATGTAGGAGGTTTTGTGCGAAACCGGGTCGTATTCGATAAAAGCAAACGTTTTTCCATCCGCATGGTGAACCTGTACAAATATCTTGTGGACGAGAAACGCGAGTTCGTTTTGTCAAAGCAGATGCTCAGAAGCGGAACTAGTATCGGAGCGAATCTTGCAGAAGCGGGTTGCGCAATGTCAAGAGCAGATTTCTTGGCGAAAAATTATATAGCTTTTAAAGAGTGCGCCGAGACCTTGTATTGGCTGGATTTATTGAAAGACACTTCCTATCTGACTGCTGCCGAGTACGATTCTTTGGTTGCCGACTGCCGTGAACTTTTCAAAATGCTTTCATCTATAACAAAAACAATAAGAGAGGAGTTGCCATGAGCCCCCCCGCATGTTTTCGAGTCCCCTTTCAATCACCTACGTCCACCCTCCAACCTCCAAC
>JAFVCR010000085.1 GCA_017479035.1 Kiritimatiellia bacterium
GGGCATGCCACGGAGGGTGTCCCCTTCACTGCGTCATACACCGCCTGCGCCTTGTTTGCGCCATATGCGAGAAGGACTATCTTCCTCGCGTCCAGAATAGTGCCTATGCCCGTGGACAAAGCCGAAGTGGGAACCTTGGACTTGTCGCCGTCAAAGAATCTTGCGTTGTCATCAATCGTCTGCTGCTCGAGGAACACCTCGCGCGTGCGGCTGTCGAATGCAGAACCGGGTTCGTTGAACGCGATGTGCCCGTCGGAACCGATGCCGAGAAGCTGGATGTCTATCCCGCCGGCGGCCTTGATTGCCTCTTCATACGCGGCACACTCCGCCACTTTGTCCGTTGCAAGACCGTCAAGAACGTGCGTGTTGGCCTTGTCGATGTCGATATTGTCGAAGAGTTTGCGGTTCATGAAGTTGCGGTATGTCTCCGGATGATCCTTCGGCAGCCCCACGTATTCATCGAGGTTCCACGAGCGCACCGTTTTGAACGACACTTTGCCAGCCTTGTTCTCGCGCGCAAGAACCGCATAGAGCCCCTCCGGCGTACCACCGGTTGCCAGACCCAGCACTATATTGGAGTTTGCATTGACGGCATCGACAAACACCTTTGCCGCCGCCTCGTTCGCTTCTTCTTTCGTCTTGAAGACTTCGACTTTCATTGCTCTGCCTTTCATTGAAGGATTTTGAAAGATAACTTCACAATAAGATATTTCCGGCGATTTGTCAAGCCCAAAATCAAAAAATATCGCCGCAGTGAATTGGCTTGCGGCAAAGTGTGCTATATGGTAGAATACTGCACATGATTTCAGACGAACAGAAGAGGGAATTTCAACGGCTGCGCGAAACGCCCGTGCCAACGCTGCACTCGCTTTTCATGCGCAATTCGCGGGAAACGCCGGATGCGGCGGCGTTTCTCGTTTCGACGGGCGACAGGAGCGTTCCCATACCGTGGCGAGACTTCATCAAAGATGTTGAAAAAGTGGCATGGGCGATTCAGACAAGGCTGATGTCCACTCCGGAGGCGAAGCAACGCTGCGTAATCGGCATTCTGGGCGAGAACTCCTACAGCTGGATGGTGGCGCATGCCGCGTGTTTGTTTTCGGGCGCGGTGGCCATGCCTATAGATCCCGCTCTTACGCCAGTGGAAATGGCAGAGCGGCTGCGCTTCACAGGTGCGAGATTCGTGGCGTATTCCGCGCTGTATGCAAGCAAGGCGAAAGCCGCACAAAAGCTCCTGCCGGGCGTGGGGTTCGGCGCGTTTGCGGATGTCGAGGCTGACAAAATACTGGTGGATGCGCAAGAGGCACTTGCAAATGGTGCGCCAAGCCCGCTTGCGACGCCGCCTGACGAAGACGGCCGCATCGCGATGCTCGTATTCACCAGCGGTACTACGTCCAAACCGCGCGGCGTGGAGTTGACCATGCGCGGGCTTGCGCTTTTCGCGGCGAACGCCGCAAGATCGGTGCCGATAAACCCGGGAGACCATTCGCTTATGATGCTGCCTCTGCATCATATATTCGGTATTGCGGTGGCGTATACGTTTCTGGCAAACCGCGTGGCAATGGGCGTTTGCCCCGATTTCCGCCGCCTTTTCGATGCAGTGCAGCGTTTCCGTTGCAACCATCTCTTCCTTGTGCCCGCTCTTGCGGACATACTCGCGCAGAAGATCTCGCGGCGCGGCTCCACTACGGAAGAAGCCCTCGGCACCAAGATAAAATGGATCGGCACGGGAGGTGCTCCGCTTTCGCCCAATACATACAAGGCGTTTACCAGCCTCGGCGTTACGATGCTGGACATGTACGGCCTTACGGAAACCACTGCGTTGTGCTCGAAAGATTGCTATGCCGCATCCAAACCGGGCA
>JAFVCR010000086.1 GCA_017479035.1 Kiritimatiellia bacterium
GAGCGCACTCTACGACATACCCCACGGCAAGGCATGCGCAATTCTCCTGCCTGTGGCGCTGAAATACAATGCGGATTTCTCTGGCGAAAAGTATCGCGGCCTCGCCCGCGCAATGGGCGTGAAAGGCGTTGACGCAATGACGCAAGCCGAATACCGCAAGGCCGCTATCGAAGCGGTTGAGCAACTTGCCGCCGATGTAGGCATTCCCCGCGATCTCCACGGCGTATTGAAAGAAGAGGACGTGCCGTTCCTGGCGGAAAGCGCCTTTGCAGACGCATGCCGCCCGGGCAATCCCCGCGACACTTCCGTTGAAGAAATCGCCGCGCTTTACCGCACCCTGTTGTAATACAGGCGGAAGCTCCCGTTACTTGAGCGAAGCGCCCGTGGACGCATTGCCCACCAAACGCGAGTAGCGTTCCAGCCAGCCGCCGCGAATACGCGGTTTCCATTCCGCCATTGCGGCGCGGCGGCGGGCGATTTCCGTATCGTCAAGTTTTGCATTGATAGAGCGGGACGGGATGTCTATCGTAATTTCGTCGCCATCGCGCAGAAGCCCGATGAGACCGCCCTCGGCCGCTTCCGGGGAGACGTGGCCCACGCACGCGCCGTGGGTCGCGCCGCTGAAGCGCCCGTCCGTGATAAGTGCCACGTCGTCGCCAAGTCCCGCACCTATTATATAGGATGTGGGGGCTAGCATTTCCTGCATTCCGGGGCCGCCTTTAGGGCCTTCGTAGCGGATTACCACTACGTGGCCGGGTTTCACTTTGCCGCCTAGGATGCCTTCGCAAGCCTCTTCCTGCGAATCGAAGCATATCGCCTTGCCGGTGAACACCATCATTTTCGCGCTCACACCGCCTTTTTTTACAACGCTGCCGCGCTCGGCGAGATTGCCCCACAATACGGCCAAGCCGCCGTCTTTGGAGTAGGGATTGTCGAGCGTGCGGATTACGTCATCGTCCCTAATCTCCGCTTCGGCAATCTGCTCTCCAAGAGTTTTGCCGCTCACGGTTGGAGTGGCGGAATTGAGGAGATTCTGCGGCAGACGCTTCAGGATTGCCATTATGCCGCCGGCGCGGTCGAGGTCGGAAACATGGTAGTGCCCCGACGGCGCAAGTTTGCATATATAAGGAGTGCGCGCAGAAAGTTCGTTCATGCGCACGAGCGAATAGTCCACATCCGCCTCGCGGGCGATTGCAAGCGTATGCAGGACGGTATTGGTGGAGCCGCCCATTGCCATGTCGAGCGTAAGAGCATTGTCGAGAGACTCTTTCGTGACGAGGTCTCTGGGGCGCGGGCCTTCCGCAAGAGCCATTTCAACGGCGCGATGCGCGGCGCGTCTCCACAATTCCTTGCGCTTTTCCGCCACGGCGGGGATGGTGCCGTTGCCAGGCAGTGCCAGCCCTAACGCTTCGTAAAGGCAGTTCATGGAGTTCGCCGTGAACATTCCGCTGCACGAGCCGCAACCAGGGCACGAGGTTTCTTCGACCTTCGAGAGATCTTCCTCTGTTATCTTGCCCACATTCTCCTCGGCCACGGCCTCGTAGACGGTGTTGAGGTCGCTGTCGGAATCCTTGATGGGGTGCTTGCCGGGCAGCATCGGCCCGCCAGAGGCGAAAATGGTAGGGATATTGACGCGCAACGCACCAAGGAGCATTCCCGGGACGATTTTGTCGCAATTCGGGACGCATATCATCGCATCGAAGCAATGTGCGCGAGCGATCGACTCCACGCTGTCGGCAATGAGTTCGCGGCTGGGAAGAGAATACTTCATGCCGCCGTGCGCCATTGCAATGCCGTCGCAAACCGCAATCGTGTTGAACTCCATCGGCACGCCGCCGGCCTCGATGACGCATTGCTTGAGCCATTCTCCGACCTTGTTCAAATGGCAATGCCCCGGCACGAACGATTCGTAGGAGTTGCAGATGCCGATAAACGGCTTTTTCATGTCCTCGCGCTTGAGGCCGGTAGCATATAAAAGGCTCCTGTGCGGCGCACGCTCCTTGCCCTTCTTCACCTGATCCGATACCATAATGATTCCTTGTATGTCTCACGCAAAGTCCGCGAAGAACGCAAAGGCTGCGACGAGACTTATTTTCTGTTCACTATACGTTCTATGCCGTCTTTCAGATGCGGCATCCCAAAGTTTATGACAAAACCAAGTCTCTTGTCCATGAACCTCATGTAAGTGAGGCACTGTTTCATGAATACAGGTTCCATGCGAGGAACGGACTTCAGTTCTACAATTATGGCGTTGTCCACCAGCATATCGACACGATACATCCGCTCGTACAATATTCCGTTCAACTCAAGACCGCCCTCGATTTCTTCTTCGACCGTGTGTCCCTTACGACGCAAATCGTTTGCAAGAAGCACCCTGTACGCTTTCTCAAGCAAGCCGCTGCCGAATTTCGTGTGGATGGCAAAGGCGCTATCGAGAATCGCCTTTCCAGATTTCTCGATTGCATTCTCCAATACCTTCACTCCTTCGCGTTCTTTGCGGACTTTGCGTGAGACATAAGAGCCGTCACGCAATGGCCTTGGCCAGCTGGGCGATCTGTGCGAGGGTGTCGTCGTTCAACGCACCTTTGATGGTGACAACCGGCTCGACGAACTCTATATCCTTTGCGGTTGCGAACACGGCTTTGATGCCCTTGGCGGCGGCAGGTGCCCACGTTCCGTTTTCGATTATCGCAATCTTGCGCTTCTGATACTGGCGTATCGAGAGTGCTTCGATGAAGTCGCGCATCTTCGGGAAAACACCAGTGTTGAGGTCGTCGTTGCCAAAACAAGCGTTCCATAGCGGAATGCGTCCTCGATCGTCTCGTGGAAATCGTCGCGGGCAAGGTCTGCGAGAGCCACTTTCGGGCAGCCGGCCTTGAGGAGTTCCGCCTTGAGCAACTCCGCCGCCTCCTTCGTGTGGCCGTAGATGCTCGTGTAGGCGATTGAAACTCCGGGAGTCTCCACATCGTATGCCGACCACACGGTGTATTTCGCGAGCGCATTGGCAATCGCCTCGCCTTTCAAAACAGGGCCGTGCAACGGGCAGACGGTCTGAATGTCAAGCCCGGCCGCCTTTTTGAGGACGGCCTGCACCTGCGCACCGAACTTGCCCACGATGCCGAAATAATATCTGCGCGCCTCACAATCCCAGCCTTCGGGATCCTCCACGTCGTTCGCGCCGAACTTGCCGAAACCGTCCGCAGAGAAAAGCACTTTGTCCTTCGCATCGTAGGTGAAATGCACTTCCGGCCAATGCACCATCGGCGCGGCGACGAAATTGAGGACGTGTCCGTTGCCGAGGTCGAGCGTCTTGCCTTCGGCTATCACTACGCGGCGATCTGCGAAGTCCGTGCCAAAATAACCTTTCATCATGTTAAACGCCGCCGCGCTCGAAACAATCTTCGCCGCCGGGAACGCCTCCGCGAACGCCGCAATGCCTGCGGAGTGGTCGGGCTCCATGTGCTGCACGATGAGATACTCCGGCGTGCCTACGGCCTTGACGTTCTCGAGCCATTCTTCGATGAAATGTTTGTCCACCGCATCCATCACGGCGAGTTGCGCGCCCTTGATGGCGTAGGAATTGTATGCCATGCCCAACGGCACTTCGTATTGTCCCTCGAAAAGATCCACCTCATGGTCGTTCACGCCCACGTAGACAATGTCGTCCGTGACTGTCATATCGTAAAAATTCTTCATTTTCCTATCCTTCTGTTGCCGCAGATTATACCACAATTCACCTTCCAAAAGCAAGGATTGTTTGCTGAATAAATGTTTGCCATTGCAATAAAATTTTGATAGAATCGCGCACATACCAAACACAAGGAACAGAAAATGGCATTGAACATCGTCACCGAAATAGACGCACGCGTGAAGATACGCAACGTCCTCGTAAGCGTGTCCGACAAATCCGGGCTCGACTCTTTCATTCCCGCCCTCGCAGCCGCCTGCCCCGGCGTGAAGATCTACTCCACCGGCGGCACCTATTCCGCCATAGAAAAAATCCTCGGCGCACAGGCTTCAGGCACGCTCGTAAAGGTTTCCGATTACACCGGCCAGCCTGAAATGCAAGGCGGCCTCGTCAAAACGCTCGACTTCAAAATCTATCTCGGCATTTTGAGTGAAACCTACAATGCCGCACACCAGGCCGACCACGCGCGCCTCGCCGCCGAACCCATCGACATGGTCGTCGTGAACCTCTATCCCTTCAAGGAAACCGTGGCCAAGGCAGATGTCACACCCGAATCCGCCCGCACCAATATCGACATCGGCGGCCCGTGCATGGTTCGCGCCAGTGCCAAGAACTACCTCCGCGTGGCAAGCGTCACCGACCCTGCCGACTATCCCGCCCTCGCGGCCGAACTCGCCGCAAACGGCGGCACCTTGGGTCTTGCCACTCGCTTCGCACTCATGAAAAAATCATTTGCGCACACCGCCTCCTACGATGCAGCCATCGCATCGTTCTTCGCCGCGCAACCGTTTGAAGTAATCGACAAAACCTACAATCAGCACTAACGCTACATGAAAGACTTTCTGCGCATAGGAATCGTTGGATTGGGCGCGCGCGGCATGGATGCCGTGAAGCGCCTTCCTCTCGTCCCCGGTGCGCAGATTGTCGCAATTTGCGACCCCGCATCTCCCATACCGCGCGTCATAACGCCGAATTGCGCCTTCTTCTACGGTGCAGAAGGCTACAAGGCACTCTGCCAACAGGATCTCGACCTTGTATACATCGCAACCGATTGGGCTCACCACGTCCCCGTGGCTCTTGAAGCAATGGAATGCGGCAAAGCCGCCGCCATCGAGGTCCCCGCAGCATTGACGCTCGAAGACTGCTGGCGGCTTGTGGAAACAAGCGAAAAAACTGGCCTCCCCTGCGTCCAACTCGAGAATTGCATCTACGGCGAAACCGAAATGCTCGCGCAAAACCTCGCAGAACATGGTCTCTTTGGCAATCTCGTGCATGCCGAAAGTGCCTACATCCATCGCCTCTTCGGCCCCGGGTGCGCACTCGCAGAACCTTGGCGGGTAAATTGGAATCTGGAGCATCGAGGCAATCAATACGTCACCCATGCCCTCGGCCCCGTATGCCGCATATTAGGCATCGGGCGGGACGATGCACTCGATTATCTCGTCTCCCTCGAATGCGACAGCTTCGACTTCAAGGCATTCGCACGCGAGCAAAACCTGACCACCTCCGCAGCCTCTATGGGCGACCACAACATCACTCTTATCCGCACCCGGAAAGGCCGCACAATACTCCTTCGCCATGATGTTTCATCAATCCGCCAACGCGGACGTTTTCTCCACATCCAAGGCGAAAAAGGCATCTTCCTCGACGAACCCCTGCGCATCGCTTTTGAACCGCAACGTAACCCCGCCGATCTTCCGAAAATCTACGAAATCGAATGGCAAAAGCCCGATGAACTCGCCGCCACCCGCACAAAATACATGCATCCCCTTTGGCGCGAACATGGCGCTGTCGCCAAAACTGCGGACAAACACGGCGGCATGGACTACCTCATGGATCTGCGCCTTGTAGATGCCCTTCGTAAGGGCATCCCCCCAGATACCGATGTTTACGATCTCGCAGAAACTTGCTCCATCGCCGAAATCTCCGAACGTAGCGTCTCCTCCCGTTCAACTTCCATCCCTATCCCCTCCTTCCGCCAACAATAATTCACACTACATCCACCATTTCCACCGCAAAGTCGCAAACTTGCCTCCTGTGGGGACGCGGGCACCTCGCCTGCGGCTTCACACTAGGTATCCTCATCATGTATCCTTATATATAATGTTATTATATATAATATACTATTATATATATATGAGAATACCTATTATATATATGAGGATACCTGGTGGAAGCCGCGGGCGAGGTGCGAAGCCGCACAGGCATGCCCGCGTCCCAACAGGGGGCAGACGTTCACAAAGTCCACAAAGTCTTCAAAAACTTCGTGTCCTTCGTGAACTTCGTGTGAGCATTTTATCCCCCACCACCTCCTCCACTTCCTCCCCCTCCCCCCGCCTGTCTCCCGCCCCTCCCCCGGGGGTCTCTGAAACGAGAGAGGGAAGTCTCCATCTCTAGAGACTTCCCTCTCTCCCTTTTTAGACCCCGCTCTCTCCCTCTCGCATCCCCGCTCTCTCGCTTCGCCATCAAGGCGGCCTCATCCCCTCAAAGCCGCTCCCCCCGCAAAAAGTCCGCCGTCACCAGATGCGTTTGAACGGCGGCGGGACGATCGGCGTGCCCGGCTTGGCGAAACGTTTGTGGAACGCCTTGGTCGATTTCGGGAAGCACACCTTGTTTTTCCCGTCCGGGACGAGCTGATGGTTGCCGTCCGGCGCGCCCACATCGAAGTAGCAATGGA
>JAFVCR010000087.1 GCA_017479035.1 Kiritimatiellia bacterium
GCCGCCGCCGCCATGCCCAGCACCGCACAGGCCGAACGCGCCTTGCCCCGGCGCAGTCCCCTCAAGAAAAGCGCGAATGTCATTTGTACGTCTCCAGATAAAGACGCGACACCTCTGCCGCATCATGCCCCGTGGGGTGCGACGAGGCTATGCGCCCGTCTTTGAGGAAATGCACCCTGTCCGCCGCCGCCGCCATTTGCGGATCGTGCGTAACCAAAAGAATCGCGCTTTTCTCGGTCTTGTTCAGTTCCTGCAAAATAGCGCGTATCTTCCGCGCGTTTGCCAAGTCCAAGCTTCCCGTCGGCTCGTCTGCAAGTATTATCGCCGGCTCCGCATACAACGCACGCGCTATCGCCGCGCGCTGACGCTCTCCCCCGGAAAGCTCCGCAGGGTATTTCTCCTCCAGCCCCCACAGCCCCAGTTTCGCGGCAAGTGTGTAGAAGCGCGTCCACACGGGTCGCTCTCCCGCAAGCGTGGCCGGCAGCACTGCATTTTCGCTCACGCTCAACGTCTCCACCAGATTGCCGTCCTGCTGCACAAACCCGATATTTCTGCGGCGGAACTTCGCCGCTGCGGAGTCGTTCATCGCACCCACGTCCTCCCCGGCTATTTCCATCTTTCCCTCCTGCGGCGAAAGCAACCCCGCCGCGATGTGCAGAAACGTGGATTTGCCGCAGCCGCTCGGCCCCATCAACGCCTCGAACGAGCCTTCTGCAATTTCAAGCGTCAACCCGTCCAACACCTTCGCGGACGAATTACGATATGCGTAGATTAGATTTTTTGCGGCGAGAGCATTCATATTCTACAACCTTTCAATACCTCACAATGCTAGCACAAAACGCCGCAAAAGTCCACTCAAAACCTGAAACACCCGCAGTTCGCAGTGTGCAGTTTGTAGTTTGTAGTTTGCAGTGTGCAGTTTGCAGTTTTTGTCAACGCAAAGCCGCAGAGATTTGCCTCCTGTGGGGACGCGGGCGTCTCGCCCGCGGTCAGTAGTGTGCGGTTTGCAGTTTGAAAATGCAATCAACGCAGAGACGCAGAGATTCGAGAGACACAGGAGAAGGTGCAAGTGTGTACTGTGGGGACGCGGGCGTCTCGCCCGCGGAGGATTTGCCGTGTGCAGTTATGGCCACAGCGCGACAACTGCACACTGCAAACTGCAAACTATTTCGAGTAATCCAAAAATCCGGGATAAGCGTGCCAAAACCTGAACCGCGCGACTCCTCCGCCCCTGCAAACCCCATCCGCGCCACATGTCACTTGCGTGCGTTGGCTATCACAATCTTGCGCCCCTTACTCAATGCCGGGTCGGACGTATCGTATACTACAAACTTGAATGCGCCGAACCGCTCCGCCAGGCACGTGCGGATGTAGTTTGATACTGCATGGACGTTACCTGCGTCGTCGTCGCTGAACCCTACGCTCACCGGATGCCCCAGTGCCCCCGTGCGCTCGAGCGTATGGAACAAATGCTCCACAAACCCTTTTATCGCATACTCCTTTGCCATCTCCGGCCGCCGCGCCCCGTCTGCGCACGAAAGATCCCGCGCAAACGCCTCGTCCTGCGAAAGCATCCTCGCAAAATCCGGCCCCGTCACCGCATGGTATTGGCACAGCGCAAGATAATACGCAAGCTCCTCTTCGTCCGTTCCAAACTTTTCGCATCCGTCCAGCCACCACCTGTATCCGCGCAGGGATGCCATCATCTCTTCGCGTTCGCGCTCCGTGAGCACCTCTGCTATGAACAGCCTCACCGCCTTCTCCAGCGTTTCCGCGCGATGCCCCCGCGCCGTGACCACCGCAAAGAGTCTCCCCTCACGCAGCGTCTTGCGCAGCGTGTTGAAACTTGGTCCCGGCCTCGCACCGCGCTTCACGCGCTCTATCGCCTCTGCCGTATCCCGCAGAAACGCATTCTCGCCGCCGTCCGCCGGATCCTTGAAATCACGGAACGCCGCAGCAGCGCCCCCTTCCGCCGGCATACGCCACGTCGTAGGATCCTTGCGCATCAATGCAAACGACGATGTGGACACCTCCGTCTTCTCCCATCCGCCATCGCTGCAACGCCTCTCGAGATATATCTTCGTGGGCATGTGCAGTATGTTGTCGTCCCAATCGAAGATATAGTATTTCAGCGCTCTGCGCGATACTGCCTTGTTCACATCCAACTTGCTACCTCACCCCGTGCCAAGCCGCAAAACGCTCCTGCGCCAGACGCTTGTATTTCGCTCCCTCTCCGCCATTCACAAACGGATCTATCGAAATACCCCCTCTCGACGCAAACTTGCCCGTCACCTCCAGATACTTCGGCTTCATCGCCTTGGCAAGATCGTTGTATATCGTGTTCACCACGTCTTCGTGGAAGTCCCCCCTGTTGCGAAACCCGAACAAATAAAGTTTCAGCGTCTTCGACTCCACCAGCGTCTTCCCCGGGATGTAGCGTATCGTCAGTTCGGCGAAATCCGGCTGCCCCGTCTTCGGACACAGCGTTGTGAATTCGCCGCACGTAAGCGTCACCCAATAGTCGCGCCCCGGATGCCTGTTGGCGAACGTCTCCAGCAGCGACGGATCGTATTCGCATTTAACGCGCACCTGCCTGCCGAGTGCGCCGAGATTTTCCAAATCGTTTCTCATCGCCCGGCATTATACCACAATCCTCCCCTTTGCACAACAACAATTGCGCCCTCCCCACTGGATTATTGTCACCCCGTGGAATATATTGTTACCGGTTCAGCGTCTTCGATGATTACCCCTCACAATGTAAACAGCATGGGCAAGAGGTATCTGCTCAATGCCTAAAGCCACCGATGTGTACAATGCCCTGCTGCCATATCGGAGAGCTTATATCTTGCGTACGCCCATGCCCGGTATGCGGCGCAGTCAAGTTGCAGACGATTTAACTGGCACTCGGTTATTCTTATGGGGCAAGACGACTTGCGTCCGGCTTCCGCACAAACGATGCCATTAAAAGATTCTACGCAGACATTCTTAACCGGGTAAGTCATGGCAATAACCGGCTCCAGCAGCATAGCCGTGAATAGCAATTTTTAGTGATGTCCATGCGATCCTCGTTGCAAATTTTCCTGTCCGTGATTACCAATCTTCATCATCGACAATAATATCATCCTCGCGGTTTGCGTCGCCGTTCGCACCGGGAACGTTCACCAGACGATTCTCAATGCGCACTTCTACCTGGTTGCTTTCTGGATCTATCGCAACGGCGATAGAGAACATATTGTCGCCACCTAGCATAAGATGCCTGCCTTCATCATCAGTGCCGGCTCTCGAAATGGGCACTGCGAACATCCTTTCCAGTCGCTTCTTGATTTGGACTATCTCAGCATCGCCACACGAGGCATGAATGCCGCCTTCCACGACAATCGTTGAGAGTCTATCGCCTGTAGAATTGTAAATCAACCGGACGCGAGGCGATTCCAGACCAAGGCACGTGCCATTGCATCCTCGCTGTACGATTCGCTCGCCATTGGAAATACGTACGATGTCCCCCTCTTGGTTTCTATACCTTTGCCCGAAATAATTGCCGCACAGCCCGCCATATCCAGTGGGCCCGAAACGTGCGAATCCGGCAGATGCCGGGCAAGCCGAAATGAACGAGAAGCCGGCTTCTGCAGATTTGCTGTTCATCGCATCCAATTCACTATTTGCATCCGTCCGCAGGGGAAATATGGACACCAGCACGAAAATAAGAAGGATATTCGTCTTAATAAAGGACATGCGGTCCTCCCTCTGCATCATAGGCATCATTTTTCCGCTTGAGCGTTCTTGTGATGTCTATCAATCTTGCCAATTCGTCATAGTATTTCTTTTCTGCGGTTTTTGGACAATCGATGATCTGCTCGACTCTATCCTTGAAATCATAGATTGCCTGTTCATGCTCCCGTGCGATATTTACGTGATCCTGCTCGAAGATCATTTTGCTCAAATAATCATGGTCTGTTCGAAAATATATGTCGACATAGGAATTTGGAGGATTTATTGCCACTCGAAAAGTAACTTTCCCGTCTGCACATGAAATCTTCCGTGTCGCGAACGATGGGCTTCTATATTCAGTTTGGGCACGGACAAACTCGTTTTTCCACCCTGTTGGAGGGCGCTCGCCTGGGATATGTTTTATGACTATTATCGAGGTTCCCAAAGCATCAAACACGGATATTGGAGAATTATTACAGATTGCATATAAATTCAACCCACCGTCTTCCTCTATGGGATTGCGAGTGAGCCAGCGCATGAGGGAGGGATGATAGAAGCGGTAGCCGTAGTAGTAGAGCCCGGTTTCGGGGTCGTAGTATTTTGTGGAGAAGCGATGGCGGAAGATTGAGGAGAGGGAGCCGGTGGAAGAAGAGGTATTGCCGAAGGCATCGTAGGTGTAGACGGCGATCGTGTTGCCGTTTGCATCGAGGTAGCAAGTTATGTTTCCGTTGTTATCGAAGCACGGGATGTAGATCACGCCATCGATGGTCAGGTAAAGCAATCCGCCCACTCCGCCCGCGCCTTGCAATGTTTCGGAGAGGTCTTTGCCCCAATAGTAATGAATGGTGTAGTATGTTCCGTTTGTGTAGGCAATGCGTTCTTCTATGAGGTTCCAGTCATTGTAGAAGAAGGTGTGGGTGGCGGCAGGTGTCACTTTGCGGATGCGGCGGGATTTTGCATCGTAGGA
>JAFVCR010000088.1 GCA_017479035.1 Kiritimatiellia bacterium
CCATGCTTCTCACCTTCGGTGCCAGATCCGCGCCCGGACGGAAATACGAAAGCACTCTGCGGCGCAGGTTCTTGGCCTTGCCAACATATATGATAGTCCCGCGCCTGTCCCGCATGATGTAGCATCCGGGTTTGGCAGGAACGGTCTTGAGGCGTTCTCGAATAAGATCCGTCATGGGAAAGGAAAGCCTCCCCCTGCGGCTCCGCCGGTGGAAAACTCACTCGTCCTTTTTGGAGGCGTTCTCGCTTTCTTCATCATCCTTCAAGCCTTTGGCGAATTCCTTTTTCGCCTTGCCCAGGCTACGGGCGAGTTCCGGGAGTTTTTTGCTCCCGAACAACAATACCAGCACCAGCACCAGCAGCAACATCTGCCAAGGTCCCCAACCCATTGCGAGTCTCCTTTCATTTTACGTTTCGATTGTGAAATCCGCCGCTTTCTTCCATAAAGGCGAACCATTCCCATACGCGATCTTTCCAGAGCGCAGCCGGTTCGCATGGTTTTGCGTTGCGGAAGAATACGTGCCCCTTGCGAGCCAATACGTGCAGTTCTGCGGGGATGCCCATCGTGCGCAGTTTGTGGTAGATGCGCACCGATCCCATTGCAGAGTATTTGTCATCGTCGCCATGCATGAGGAACACTGGCGGCGTTGCGCCGTCGAACTTGAATTCGGGATTGATCTCCGTGGCAAGATCGTTGCCGCACGTTTCCTTTGCATTGGGGCCACTCTTGCCGTCGGCCAATACATATGCGGGATAGAGCGCGGCGCACCAGTCGAGATGGCATGGAATGTCATCCGCCTCATCCACTCTGCCGTATGCGATGCTCTGCGAACTTGCAGCGGCAAGGAGCGCAAGATGCCCTCCGGCCGAGAAACCCAGCATGCCGATTTTATCCGGGCTGCAACCATATTTTGCGGCATCGCGCCGCACTATTCTCACGGCACGCTGCGCATCCATCCACGCACCCTTGTATATCGGCGAACCTTTCGGCGGTCGCGGCACGCGATAGCGCAGTATGACGCACGCCATGCCCTTCTCGCAGAAATACTCGCACGTTCTACCTTCCACATTGTAGGACCAATGATTGTATCCTCCGCCAGGAGTCACTATCATCACGGCATCCGTAGTGCGCTTTTCAGGCAGCCACCATTGTATCGCCGGCGTTCCATTCGTTGCCGCCTGCCCCTCCACCACGGGCATTGCGCCATCCGGCCAAAGATTCTCCCATTCGCCCTGCATGTCCCATGCAACCGCCGCCGCCATAAGAACCGCTCCTGTGCAAAACCGTTTCATCCCGCCACCCCCGCACAACCTGCCAAAGGACACTTCCCGCATGACGGCCTGTACTTTCCGCACAGTTCTTTCGATATGTGCAGCAACCCCTGTATCATCAATCCGTTTCGCGAGTATATCGCCGGGTTGTGGTCGCGCCCGAAAAGCCTCCTCGCGGTCTCCCGCACCGGTGCCGACAAATCCTCCGCCGGCAACCAGAAGAGCGGCCCCGCGAATCCCGCCGCCCGCATGAGCGGCCAAACCACATTCGCCGCCATCGCAGCAGCCCTTGCTCCGCCCATGCCGGACGGGAAACCGCCTTCTGCTCCATCGCCGCGCAGGATCTCCACCGCCGCTTTCACGCCATCTTTCCGCGCCCAGTCGCAACGCGCAAATGCATTCAGATATTCCCGCAGACCAGAGCACACTCTCGCCGCCGCCCCCAGCCGCGCCTCCGGCATATTGTTCGGCCGAATCCCCACCCTATTCCACTCCACCAGCAACGCCGCGCCGTGGAACGCCGCAAACGCTGCTCCGGCATCGCCCTGCGGCACCTCATCCGCAGGCAGCAACCGCGCCAGATGCCTAAAATTGCTTTCATTCCCCTTCCATCCCAACGCCTCCAGAAACGCCTCGTGGAACACATCCTCGATCCGCGCATTCTTCAGCCTCTGCGCAAACGCATCAGCCTTGCCCTCCAGCCGCTTTCTCCCCGCCGCGAGCAACATTCCTTCGATGTCTTCGCGGCGTTTCCTCGCCATGTCGCGCCGGCACGCGCCTTCGCACGGCAGTTCCACCGCTTGCGGATACGCGGCCACATCTATCGTGCTCCAGTTGCCGCCGGCCATCAGCGGTGCGAGTGGAATCTGCAAAACGCCGCACGGCAGATCTTTCGGTCTTGCGCCGCCTTGCCACACCACGTGCGCCACCACGTTTGCATATGCCGGGTCTCCCGCATGCGCGTGCCGCGTCCAGTCTGCGGGATCCACATGTATCTCCACGTCCCCCGCCACCATCCTGCCGCCGCGCCCAACCCGCAGCACCGCGCCTTTGAAATCCGGCCCCGCAAGGCCGTTCCACCGTCCGGGATCCACCACGCGCACGGCAATGCCGCCGTCTGCCTTGAGGCCGGCCGGCCGCAAGGCATCGTCGAACCACATCGCCTGGACGTGTTTCTCCGTGGGTGCTCGCCACGCTATGCCGCAACGCATATCCATGCTTGCATTATAGCACATTCCCCGCCGCGTGAAAAGCGAAATTTTCACCCTGCCCCTAATGCAGCGTTATGGAAGTTATGTAGTCTATGCGCGTCGGGTAGCATGGCACCAGCGCGTAGCGTCTGCCGCGCACGGTGACGGTTTCCGGCTGCGTCTCGAACGGCGCACGCGGATTGCGGTTGTTCAGCCACATAAGCCGCAGATGGTTTGCAAGCCCCTTGGGGAGGTTGTATTCCACCTTGCATTCCTTCGGCGTGGCATCTCCCTCCGCAAGCGGAACTACGATTGCGTTGGAGTCCGCCCGTGCATACGCCTCGCGCTCGACCGGGAGCCGGGTTTCTGCGGTGCAGAAGGTATCGCTCTCGATGAAATCGCGGTAAAGCCCTTCTGGTAGCGAACGCAGCGGCACGTCCGCCCTGCCCATGCATGTTATGAACGCCGTGTGCTGGCAGTAGTCCTGCCAATGGTATAGAACTTGATAGACGTAGCGCCCGAGCCATCCGGCATTCACCCTGCGATGGAACGTGAAGCCTTCCGGAGATGCCATGTAACGAGCCGTCATTGCCGAAAACTCTTTTTGTATCTCCGCCTGGAGGAACACCGCGCGAACCATGACCGCCGTCATCGCGCAAAAAACGGCACCTCCCGCCCAGCCCGGAAGCTCTACTTCGCGCACAACCACCACCGTCGCGAACAGGTGCGCCGCCCACAGGCTGTGGTCGCCCACATAACCTATCGCCACGATCATCAGAATGCTTCCCGCCACGGCGAACAGCTCGAACTCGTTGCGGCGGACGAATCCCTTGATGCCGCGCCGCTTCCACAGCATCACTGCGAACATCAGCCACACGGCTTTCACGGAAAGCGCAATCTTGACCAGATCCTTTATCTTGCCTTCCACGCTGAAGCCTATGTGCGACGCTCTCCCCAGCGACCCGTAAACAAGAAGCCCCACGCCGATTGCGTAAAGGCTCCACACCGTGATCCTTTTCGCATCGAGTTCCCCGATCCGGCGGACGTGCCACAGCCCCAGTGCAAAAAGGAACGGCAGTGCCGAAGCGTCCTGCATCCATCCTGCGAAAAGTGCCACCGCGCCCACAGCAAGCGTCTGCGGCCATGTGAACGACTCTTTCTCGAAACGTTCAAGGACGATGCACATAGCGAGCGTCGCTACCGTAGTCCACAAATAGTTCACGCTGCCGGCGCACCACATCG
>JAFVCR010000089.1 GCA_017479035.1 Kiritimatiellia bacterium
ACATACTACGTGGTGTTCCAAGCGTTGGATTCTTCAGGCAAGGAGATAGGTATAATAACAAACGATCTCAAAGTCTCGCAAGGCTCTACGTGGGTTGCGCAGTGGCAGCCGCCGTTCAACGTCCGCTACGAAAACTGCACCATGACTCCCTACGTATATAAAGGCGGAATGGACGACTACATGATCGTGGATCTCAATACGTGGAAAGTGACGTACGAGCCGATGTCCACACAAGCGGCATCCAACGAGAAATACAACACGGATGAATACAAGACTGCGAAAATGGCGTTTCGCAAAGTTCCTGCCGGCGATTACTGGATTGGAGGTCCGGAGACGGGGTTGATTTACGAGGCAACCAACTCCTACCACAAATGCCATATTGCAAAGGATTTCTACATCGGAGTATTCCACGTCACGGTGGCGCAATACGACAAGATTGTAAGCAACACCGCATCGACCAGCACATATCCCAAATCTTCGATCTCATACAATACCATACGCGGTTCTGCCGGTGCTGCGGCAAGACCTTCCACGGGCATTTGCGCAACGATGAATTCGAAAGCAAAACTTGAATCCGGCGCATTGCTAGTGGCCGGTGCGAAAGACGGTTTCGATTTGCCGACGGTTTCGATGTGGGAAATCGCCGCACGCGCTGGTGAAACGACCAAGTATCCAGGCGCGGACGACACTTCCAAACTCACGGAATACAGCTGGTACAACGGCAATGGCGGATGGCATCCTGTCGGGCAGAAAAAGGAAAATTCATGGGGTCTCTATGACATGGTTGGCGATGCATGGCACATCTGCCGCGACACGTGGAATCCCGTAGACTGCGCAACCTTGCAGCCCGAAGGATTGACGCCGATAAATTCCGGCAGTGCCTCATACTGCTTCTACCAGGGAGCGTCAATTTCAGACCGCATTACCCATTTGTCTTTCCGTTTCTCCGCACGGCATATCGACGGCAAGGGGAACGCATATGGGAATGTCGGTTTCCGTCTTGCATTTTTCCCGGACTGAAACTGACGCACTGCACACTGCACACTTCAAACTGCACACTGCACACTACAAAAGAGGGGAGGTGGCGTATAGGTTATAGCGAGGTTCTTACATGTTAGTAGTACAAACGGCGGGAGCATCCACTCCCGCCGTTATATGTATGATATTTCAGCCTGCGATGCGCCGGTTACGCATTCTTCAGTGCGGCTTCTTTGCGGGCGAGTTCGAGGTCCGCCTCCATCATCATTTTTACAAGGCCTTTGAAAGTCACTTTCGGTTGCCAGCCAAGAATTTCGCGGGCTTTTGTGGCATCGCCTAGCAGTTGATCCACTTCGCTGGGGCGGTCGTAGCGCGAATCGTGATGAGTGTATTTCTGCCAATCGAGGCCGACGAGGGAAAAAGCCTCTTCGAGAAATTCTTTCACCGAATGCATCTCGCCGGTGGCGAGGACGAAGTCGTCGGGCTTGTCCGCCTGCAGGATGCGCCACATGCCTTCAACGTAATCGCCCGCAAAACCCCAGTCGCGCAACGCATTGATGTTGCCCATGTAGAGTTCGTTTTGCAGGCCGTGCTTGATGCGGGCCACGGCGCGTGTTATCTTGCGCGTGACGAACGTCTCGCCGCGGCGTGGCGATTCGTGGTTGAAAAGTATTCCGTTGGAGGCGAACAGGTTGTATGCCTCGCGGTAGTTCTTCACCGCCCAGAATCCGTACAGTTTTGCCACGGCATAAGGCGAGCGCGGATAGAACGGAGTTGTTTCGCGTTGAGGCACTTCCTGCACGAGGCCGAAGAGTTCGGAAGTCGATGCCTGGTAGAAGCGCACCTGTTTTTTCACGCCAGCCTGCCGCACGGCCTCCAAAAGACGCATCACGCCGAGCGCGTCTACATCGCCGGTGAACTCCGGAGAATCGAACGACACGCGCACATGGCTCTGCGCCGCGAGGTTGTAAACTTCGTCGGGCTGGATTTCCCACACGAGGCGCGTCAGCATGGAAGAGTCCGCCATGTCGCCATAGTGCAGGAACAGCCGCACGTTGTTGACGTGCGGATCTTGGTAGAGATGGTCGATACGCTGCGTGTTGAAAGTCGATGCGCGGCGAATTACTCCATGCACGGTATAACCTTTGTCCAGCAGCAGCTCGGTCAAATACGATCCGTCCTGCCCGGTTATGCCTGTTATCAATGCAACTTTGCCCATGTTGGATTTCCTTGTTTGCAATCTACTTTATAATGCCGCCGCATAGGAGTTCTTCCGTTTCGGCGGAATATAGAACCGCGCTTTGCCCTGGTGCTACACCTTGTATGCCGGCGGGGAACTCCACTTTGTTTCCTTCCAGCCACGCACCGGGTCGCGGCGCACCGCCGGAACGCACTTTCACCCGCACGGGGATGCGTCCTTCCACTGGAGCCGTAGAGACCCAATTCACGTCTTCCATTTCAAGCGACGTTTTCACAGCATCCTGCCGAGAACCTACCACCACCCTGTTGCGGCAGGCATCGAGATCCACAACATAATAAGGCTCGGCAGCAGCCACGCCCAACCCTTTGCGCTGGCCAATAGTGTAGTGCCAAAAACCGTTGTGCGTCCCCACTTTGCGGCCATTTACATCTACAATGTCTCCCGGCCGTGCCGCCTCGCCTATAAGCTCGTCCACATCGCCGGAATAAAAGTCTTGCGAATCGGGCTTGTCCGCAGCGGCGAGATCGTATTTGCGTGCGATGGCGCGCACTTCTGTCTTGGACATGCATCCCAGGGGGAAGATGTGCCGCTCGAGTTGCTTTTGCGAGAGCCGGTAGAGGAAATAACTTTGGTCTTTCGCTTCGTCTTTTGCGCGCAGGAGTTTCATGCGGCCATCCGCGCCGCGCTCCACCCGTGCGTAGTGGCCAGTGGCGAAATAGTCGAACTTCAACCCATCGGCCTCTGCAAGGCGCGGCAACAGACCGAACTTCATCGTGGCATTGCAGCGCACGCACGGGTTGGGGGTCTTGCCGGAGAGATATGTTTCGCGGAAATATCGCACGATGGTGTCTTCATAGTGGCGGGACATGTCGAACACGCGATATTCAATGCCAAGTCTGCCGGCAAGTTTTTCCGCTTCGGCGATGTCTTCCTTTTCGCCCGCACCGAAACACGCATCGCGCGCACCGCCCTTGTATTTGCCGTCCTGCCAGAGTTTCATCGTTACGCCAATCACATTGTAGCCCTGCTCCTTCAAGAGCAGCGCGGCCACGCTCGAGTCCACTCCGCCGGAAAGCCCCACCGCCACGGTTGGAGATGCAGGTGATAATGTGTGGATTGGCATCATGTTCTACCGCACTTCCGCAAATGGTTCCTACGCTCGCGCCTGTCCCTGGCGGGTTTTGCCCTGCGTTTGGCGTTTGAGCCGTTCCGCCTCGATGCCCACCACGGCACCATCCTTGCGGGAACGAGCCTTGAGATTTATGGCGAGCGGTGCGCCCACAAGCCCGAATCGTGCGCGGATGTTCTTTTCTAGGTAGCGCAGATATTCCGGCGTAACCAGCCCGGGATCGTTCACGAAAAGCCTTACCGCCACGGGGTTCGTGCCCGTCTGCAAACCGTAATACACTTTCAGCCGTCTGCCGTTGCGCATCGGTGCAAGCGTGCGCTTGGTGGCTTCCACCAAAGTGCGGTTCAGCACGCCGGTGGGCAGTTTGGCGAGGACGCTTTCGGCAGCAGCATCTATTGCATCAAGGGTGCGCCGCACGTTGTAGCCGGTCTTTGCGCTTGCAAACACCACGGGCGCAAAATTGAAGAACGGCAACATTTTGCGGACGGCTTCTTCCGCCTCTTTCTGGTCGATGCCCATGTCCGATGCCACGTCCCACTTGTTCATTATCACGAGGCAAGCCTTCTTTGCTTCCAGGATTTTGCCGGCGATGCGCATATCCTGCCGAGTGGGGCCGGTCTCGGCTTCCATCACCATCACCACCACATCCGCTTCTTCTATGGCTTTCTCGCCGCGAAAGAGGGAAAAGTAATCCACGCTCGTCTTCGACATTTTGTTGCGGCTTTTCATGCCGGCTGTGTCTACAAGCACGTAGTGCCGCGCGTCTTCGCCTTCGCCGATGGAAAAGGGCACGTCCACCGCATCGCGCGTAGTCCCGGCGATGTCGCTTACTATCACGCGTTCTTCGTTGAGGAGCTTGTTTATGTATGAGCTCTTGCCGGCGTTGGGCCTGCCTACAACGGCAACGCGCAGCGGTTTTACGTCCGTTGCGCTTTCCTTTGGAATGCCGTCTACGATTTCCGATACCAGTTCGTCGATGCCGATGTTGTGTTCGGCGGAGACGGCAAATACTTTCACGCCGAATCTCTCGAATTCAAGAGCCTTCTCTGCATCTTCGACGCGGTCGCACTTGTTTGCGGCGATTACGCAGCGCACGCCGCTGGTGCGCACCATGCGGATCACCTCTTCGTCCAGCGGCGTAACGCCGGCGATTGCATCGGCAACGATTATGCACAGGCGTGAGTCCGCAATGGCTACCTTGGCCTGTTCCTTGGTCTGCATCGCAAGGGGATCCTCCGCGCCCGGCGTGGAGCCGAATGCGAGCCCGCCTGTGTCGACCAGCAGGAGGGAGCGTCCGCGCAAGCGGATCTCCCGCGCCACGCGGTCGCGCGTCACGCCCGGCTGGTCGAACACTATGGCGATGCGTCTGCCCGCGATGCGGTTGAACAGCGCACTTTTCCCGACGTTCGGGCGCCCCACTATGCTGATGCAATCCATAATTGCTGGCATTATACCATATTTACCCGTGCATTGCAACCTTGCGACACGCCAACACTGGTGCATTGAATTTTGGAACTTGCCCACGGGTGCGTTTTATGGTATAATGAAACGATATGTATCTGAAACAGTTGGACATTCTCGGCTTCAAAAGTTTTGCCGACAAGACCCGTCTGACGTTCGACCCCGGCATGATAGCCATCGTGGGGCCAAACGGCTGCGGGAAGTCCAATGTCTCCGACGCGATACGCTGGGTCCTCGGCGAGCAGCGTCCCACCGCGATACGTTGTTCCAAACTGGTGGACGTGGTATTCAACGGCACGGATACGAGAAAGCCTCTGGGATTTGCGGAAGGGTCCATAACGTTTGCGGATTGCGAAGGGCTTTTGGGGACGGAATACCACGAGGTGACCGTAACGCGGCGCGTGTATCGTTCGGGCGAGGGCGAATACTTCATAAACAAAACACCGTGCCGGCTCAAGGACGTGCAGAGGCTTTTCATGGGCACGGGCATTGGCACCACGTCCTACTCCGTGATGGCGCAGGGCCAGAT
>JAFVCR010000090.1 GCA_017479035.1 Kiritimatiellia bacterium
CAAACTGCACACTGCAAACTACAAAGAGGGGAGGTGGCGTATAGGTTATAGCGAGGTTTTACATGTTATTAGTAGTACAAACGGCGGGAGCATCCACTCCCGCCGTTGATATTGCAGCGATGATGCGACGGCTATTTCAGCAGACGCTTTGCGTTGGCGGAAGTAAGCGCGGCTAGGGCGGCGGCATCCGTGCCGCGCAATTTGGCGAGGAAGCGGCAGGTATGCTCAATGAACGCGCTTTCGTTTTCTTTTCCGCGCATCGGGACGGGTGCAAGATACGGCGCGTCGGTCTCGATGAGGAGCGATTCGTCGGGAATATACAATGCGGTGTCGCGCACGTTGTCCGCAAGGCGGAAAGTGACAATTCCCGAAATCGAAACATAAAATCCCCTGTCCAGCAATTGGCGAGCGAATGCGCGATTCCCGGTGAAGGAGTGGGTGATGCCGCAGTGCGAATCAGTCTCGTCCAGGACGCCAAGTGTTGCATCGTCTGCTTCGCGAGTGTGGATCACCACGGGCAGGGAAAGGCGTTTGGCAAGTTCCAACTCTGCGGCGAAAAGGTCGCACTGCTGCGGTTTGTCGTCCTGCGAATAGTGGAAGTCCAGCCCGATTTCGCCTATCGCCGCCACGGATGCACGGTTTGCAGTAGCGAGAGTTTCCGCCTCCGCGACTAGCGCGGAGATGTCGCCGCGCGCCTGGTCGCGGTCGAACCCGAGCGCACATTTTGCGGAGGGAAGGTTTGCAGTTTCGCCGGCGGCTGCGCACACCGCGAGTGCAGCGGCATTCAACTCGTCCGAACCGCCCACGGCTAGAATATCCGCCACGCCGGCGGCGGCGGCGCGTTGGAGAATGGCGGCGGTTTTGCCGCCGTCTGCAGTGAAATGCGCGTGGGTGTCGTAAAGTTTCATGGCTGCATTCTAGCATATTCCGCAGTGAAACTCAAGGCGCGGAATCATGCACCCTTATCCCAGATTTCTGGATTACCCGAAATAGTTTGCAGTGTGCAGTTTGTAGTGTGCAGTTGTCGCGCTACGTCCATAACTGCACACGGCAAACCCTCCGCGGGCGAGACGCCCGCGTCACCACAGTACACAGTGGGGGTGGACATTGCTAGCAAAAATGGATTCAGGGATAAGGGTGATCATGCACTGCATCCTGCCAGTCGTCGAACCAGTACCAGCCGGGGGAAATGTATTTCCGCAAGGCTTCGAGCGCGGCTTCGGGGTTGGGAAAGTCTGGAGAAGAAACTTCCATAAATGGTTCGCCGGCGAATTTGTCTCTCTCCTCGACGCGGGAGAACTTTTGCGTGCCGAGCAATTCGAGGAAAGCGGTCAAAGACGGTTCGATCTCACGCGATGCGTATTTCCAATACACTCCGCCGTTGCGGCAGTTCCATGATACGGCGATGGCGGGCGGCGGGAGTGTGCCGCTGATGCGCCATTCGATATTGGTCTCCATGTTCCACTGCGGTTCGGTTACTTTTGCCGTATCACCATTGAAATCCACATGGAACGACTCGCCATCTTCTCCGCCGATAGAGACTTTGAGGTAGGACAGCATCGGCTCGGCGAGACGCGCCGCCTTGCGGAATACAACTTTGCGCGGTTCGTCCCGCATCAGCATCTCTACAGTTTGCACGGCCAGCGTCGCCTCTTCACGTTCGGCGGCATTGTAGAAAGGATATGCGCCCACATCCAGCAATTTGCCACGCAATTCGTTTTGCGGCATGCCTTGCTTGTCGATATTCCACAAGCGGATTTTACGCTTTGCCTCGATCCGGCGTTTGGCGGCGATTTCGTTTTCGATGGCTTTTATCTTGGTGGAATCCTTGCGGCAGTAAAATGGATTGCCGTAGTATGAGGAGATTTCTTTTTCCGCCTCGTCCAGCGCATTGCGCGCAAGGGCATTTTCGGTACGCTCTACGGCAAAGGACTCTTGCGCATCGGCGCATTGTTCGAGCAATGAATCAAGTTCGTTGCGCTGGCTTTCCGTTACGGATGCGTTGAGTACATAGACTGCATCCATCGCTAGCGCGTCCAATTCAAACTCCCGCACATTGCCGCGCATATCCTCCCAACGCCGTTGCAGCGATTTCACTTCGCCCCACATCTTTTCTTCGCGTGCGGACAAAGAGAGTTTCCCTAATGCATCAAGGCGTTCCTCGAACGTCATCAAATCGTATCGCGGAGAACAGCCGCAAAAACAGAACAACTGTGCGATAGCCGGCGCAAGCAATGCCGCAGCGGCGCGGCGGCGTTTGGACAATTTGATTATCGCGCATATCTCCCAAACGGCAAGGACAATGCCAAGCGCCAACCAGAACCACGCTTTGACATTTGTCGAAACAGGTGCGCTCTCCGGAATGGAAAGTATGCCTTCCATCACGCCTTGAGCCAACGCCGGGACTACAGAACCAACTGTGCGCCCGATCTGCTTTGCACTGGAAGAGGCGGTGCTTTCGATTGCCGCCAAAGTATCCCGTTCGCCGACGGCAAAAAGCGTCATGGATGCGGCGGCAATGCGTGCAGACCATTTTACAGGCTGGCGTTTCACGGCTGTCGCCACCTTCTCCACTGTATTTACCGCGCTGTCCCTTGCGGGTCGCATGGCAGAGCCCATGCGTTCGAGTATATCGAGCGAGTATCTGCGGGACGATGCCCGCAGAACCTTCTCCCCGGATCCTTTTGCTACCGCAACAGGCTTGCGTATCTTCCCGCTTTGCATGATGGTTCGCTTGACAACGGTTCGCTTTGCCAACTGCCTAGCTCCTTGCTTGACACCTTGCTTGGCACCTTCCGTGGCTACCTTGGACGCGCCGAGCGATGCAATCGTTGCCACGCAGTCCGCCGCATCAAACGCGGCCCAGCCAAGTTCCCCCATCGTGCATGGTTCACCGGCAACCCAATGTTTTGCCACGGTTGCAATGCCTCCCACAAGCGGCATGTGTTCCACCAGCAGCAGTTTTTCCTTCTTCTCGAATCCGTTGTCGTCCACGAACCGTTTTGCGAAGCGGACATCGTCCGAGAGCAATTCCAGTGCTTGCGCCTCGCCTTTTGCGCACATCATCGGCACGATGCGCCAGCCGCATTCGCCGTTTGCCAGGAATTTGCGGAAGTCGCCGTTGTCCTTGTATCGTCCGAGAATGGCGAGTGCGATTTCGTCGTATTTCGCCACCGCCTCGGTTGCATTGAACAGCATATCTTGAGAATCGCCGAAATTGTCGAGAAGAATCGATGCTACATGGACGTTGCCCCATTCGCGCAAAACGCTTTCCGCATTGGCCGGAGTGCGTTTGTAAAGAAGTATCGCGCCTTCACCGTTTTCCGATGCGGCCAAATTCCAAATGCACGCCTCGCCCTTGCGGGAATAGTGCAACTTAATCTCCTCGGCGGCAGTGCTGCGGCCTTGAGGCGTAGAGAAATCGAACGCGTCTTGTGAGTTCGCAAGAACGTTCAACGTCTCAAGCATCGATGCGCCGGCTCGTTCCATCGTCTCGAAAACTTCGGGGAAGGAGGATACGGTTTGCAGAATCGCGGCGGCGGACGATACCGGATCTTCGTTGTCCGACTCCGGCGATTCTTTCAATTCGTCCGCAAAACGGCGCAGGACGTCCGCGTGGTTTTGCAGTGCAAGGATACGATCTCCAAGCGTATCCATATTCTCCATTGTGCAGGATGCCAGAATCGCGGCGGCGAAGATGTCGCACCAATCCACGTTGGCAGCGAAGAAATCCCATGCGGGAGTGCCGCGCAGAGCGCGATAGAGCGGCGGCGCGACAGGGCATTGCATTGCTGCGCGAGCCGTGGCACCGCCAGTCGATGCCATTTCATCTATCGTCTTGGCGTATGCGTGAGCATCGCCTGGCGAGCCGGACTCGAGCGCGGCTGCGTATGCGGCGAAGGGCCCGGCGAGAAATTTCTCGCGTCCAACGCGGCTATCGATACGGCATGCGGCGGCGGCAATATCATGGAACATCGCGCCGCCGCCATCGTGCATATCCTCGTTGAAACGCTTGCATGCCTCCGCAAGACCGTAATAATTTATATAGACGCTCTGGACGAGGCGCATCGCGGCAATATCCTTTTCGTCTTTCAGCGCGGCAATGCTATTGCGCACATCGCCCGAGAGCTTCCCCTGCGGCAATGGCAACGCCGCCACACCGTTCGCCGCGCGGAAGCAAGCGCAAGCCGCGTAGTAAAAGCATACAATAGATGCTATCAACCGTATAAAATGCCATTTCATGTATGCCGGGATACTACACGTATTCGCACCCGGACGCAAGAAAATAATTTTGCTTGCCCGCAACGCTTTTCTGTGCTATTATGCCATTAGAAATATGAAACGTCACATCCATATATTGCTTGTATGCACTCTGCAGTTTGCAGTTTGCGGTTTGCCGCTTCCCGGTGCGGTCCTTTCCAACGACCCGTCCATTTCGCTTTCGGGCAACGCACTTGCAGCGGACACATTGCCAGCGCATTTCCGCCTGTCGTTCAACGCCACCATTCCCGCCGGGGAATGCACGATATTCTCGTTCGCGCCCGAAAATGCATCCGTCGCACTTTCCCGCAACGCATCCGGCGCACTTTCCCTCGATTGGGCGGACGATCTAAACTCCGCCTCGCTTGATGCAGGTTCGCTCGCTCCCGGCCGCCACGCGTTCGAGATCGAATATGCCTCCGCCGCAAGCGACATCCTGCGCGGCACCACCGTGCGCATCGACGGCACTGAACACCGCTTCTCCAACATACGCTGGGCGGGGCGCGCGATCGAGACCATGACGTTCGGCGAGGCGGCGGGCATGGCCGTCGGCAACGTTGCGCTTCTCAATGCGGACGAACTTGCCGCCGCTCCCCACGCCACCACCACCTCCACCATTGCCTCATGGCAG
>JAFVCR010000091.1 GCA_017479035.1 Kiritimatiellia bacterium
AAAGGTTGCCGGATGAGAATCGGGCTGCTGCAATTTATTCCGTGTGACGGTCGATACGAAGCGGCAAAGCGTTTGTTTTGCACGCCGCGCTCCGCGCGGCGCATCTCTTTTACTGCGCCTCTGGCCATGCCAGTGCGCGGGACTTTCAATGTCATCCTTGGGTTCTGATGTAATTTCAAGCCCTTAAAAATAAATTTCAAGGGCTTGAATCTACCATTTTAAGGGCTCAAAATTTATTTTCAAGGGCTTGAATTTAAAATCCAAGGGCTTGAAATTTATTTTTGACTGCTTGAAATTACCATTTTAAGCCCTTGAAATTTATTTTTAAGCCCTTGAAATTTCCGCGAAAAGGCATCTACCGCCGTAAAGACGGACGGGAAAACAGAATTGGAAGCGGCCTCGCCTATGCGGCCGCAGTCATGATAGCGCCTGCACGGCGGATACGGCTATCCCGCAGACAAGCGCCGCGAGAAGCCCCAACAATGGGGAGAAGCGTTTTGTGATCGTCAGTGCGAACGTCCCTGCGCACAGTATGGCGGAAAGCCAGTGGAATTGCAGGTCTTCGAGGTAGCGTATGCATTTTGCGCCGCTTTCGCCTTCCGCCCCGAATACCGACAGCACCATATTCGCACCCGCCGTGAAGATGAATCCGGCTACTATCGGGCGCAGGACGGAGAATATGGCCTTCATCCAATCTTTCTCCCTGTGCCGCTCGAACCATCCCCCTGCCACGCCCACGCCCACAACGCTTGGTGCCATCACAGCCGCCGTGGCCACCGCCGCCAGAAGGAACGCCGAAACGAACGAACCCCCGTTTGCAAGCGCAACGCGCCACCCCGTGAACGTAGCCGTGTTCACACCCATCGCGCCCGGCGTGGATTGCGCTATCCCGAGTATGTCCAGGAATTCCTTTTGCGTCAGCCAGCCGCGTGCGAACATCTCCTGCTGGACGAGGGTTATTATCGCAAGCCCGCCGCCCAACGTGAACAGGCCTATTTTGAAAAACGACCCGAAAACCGTGAGAAATATCCGTATCATGGCGTTCTTTTGCAGTTTACCGCATGGAGCACTAGGCCGAGAATCGTTCCGCCGCACAGCAGCCACACGAACGACGGATCGCAGAACAAAGTCCAAAATATCACGCAAAGCCCCAGAATCCGCGCAAATGAGGTTTTGGCCACCTTCCGCATCATGTCGCATCCAAGCGCGAGAATCATCCCCGCCACCGCCGCCTGCATGCAGAAAAGCATATTTGCAAAAAGCGGCACGTCCCGCAATGTCGTGTAAAGTGCGGCGTATGCCACGATCACCGCAAACGGCACGGCGGTAAGCCCTGCTGCGGCAACTACAAGCCCGCTCCAGCCACGCAGCCGATAGCCCACTAGCATTGAAGTGTTGACGGCGATGATACCCGGCAGAATCTGCGCAAGCGCGTAGAAATCGATCATTTCCTCGCTCTTCGCCCACTGACGGCGTTTGACTATTTCGTCCTCCAAAAGCGGCAGCAGCGCGTAGCCTCCGCCAATGAGCACCGCGCCCATCTTGGTGAACGAAACGAACAGTTGCCGGTTGGATACTTTCATGCCATTGCGTCCAGCGCGGCCACGAGCGCATCCATTTCGTCCGGCGTGCCTATGGTTATGCGGATGCGATCGTCCGTGCGCGGATAGGTGAAGTAGCGCACGAAGATGTTGCGCCCGCGCAGATATTTGAAAACGTCTGCGGCCTTGTGGGGAGCCGGCGGACGCGCGAAAAGGAAGTTCGTTGCGCTCTCCGGCACGTCCCAGCCACGATGCAGCAGTTCGCCGGCGAGGCGGTTGCGCTCTGCTATGACTTTTGCGGTGTTTGCGCGCATCCACTCGATGTCTTGCAGCGCGGCTAGCGCCACGGCCTGCGCGATCGCATCGATGTTGTAGGAATCTTTAACCTTGTATAGCGCGTCTATCAAATCCACGGGGCCGATGGCGTATCCAAGGCGCAGCCCGGCAAGACTGTACGATTTGGACAGCGTCCTCATCACGATCGTATTCTCGTTCCCGGGCGCGGCGGCGAGGCTGTCGAGAGACTTCAACGCGAAATCCGCATACGCTTCGTCTATCAGCACCACGCCGGGGAAATCCTTTGCGAAGGCGGCGATTTTTTCGTCCTCGTAGCGTATGGACGTTGGCGCGTTCGGATTTGTGAGTATGAACAGCGCAACATTCCCCGCCACATCCGGCTCCGCCCACGCAAAACCTTCCGCAAGTTCCGTGGGACGGAACGGTACGTTGCGTATCTCCGCAAGCGTCTTGTAAAGCGAATAGGACGGATTGAACGAGCCGATCGCCTCGCCGTCTTCCACGAACGCGCGCGCGGCGAGGGTCAGTATCTCGTCCGACCCGTTGCCCACGAATATCCGCTCCGGCACTGTATTGTGGATTTCGGCAAGGCGTTCGCGCAACGCGGTGAAGATGGGGTCTGGGTATTTGCGCAGCCTGTCCACATCGAACGTCCGCAATACCTCCGCAACCGCCGGCGACGGCGGATATGGATTCTCGTTCGTGTTGAGTTTTATTACGTTGCTGCTCTTTGGCTGCTCTCCCGGGACGTATCCTTCAAGAGCCCGTACGCTTGCTGCAATTCTCATTTTTGTGGCCTCTCTACTTCTGGTCGCCGTCGCGGAAAAGCACTGCGGACGTGTGGCACGCGCGGCGGTAGAGGATGAAGAAATAATAGAAATCGTCCGTCTCGCGGCTGTCGAGGTTCGAGAGCGTGTCCGCGCCGTACTCCTCCATTATGCCGTCAAGCACGGCAAGATTGTTCTGGAGCGTGACCGTGTTGGAAAACCATCTCGACGAGTTGCCGTTGGGTTTCGCGGGATTGCCGCACACCAGCGGTATGCAGTCGAAAAGATACCAGCCGGAGTTTTCTATCTGGACTGTCATGAACGGCTTGTTGGAGCCGTCGGAATTCACATCGTGCCACAGTTCCGTGGTGCGGAATGTCATGCAGCCTGCAAGTGTCAGCGCAAGAGCGATTGTCGAAGCCGTCCGTAGCATATCCTCACTCCTTGTTCTCCAAACGCTCGAGCAAATCGTCCATCTCGCGCTTGAGGTTTTTCTTGTAGTTGCGCTCGCGGCGTTCGCGCACACCCACAGCCGG
>JAFVCR010000092.1 GCA_017479035.1 Kiritimatiellia bacterium
GGTTGCCGCGCTTGCGGCAATGGGAGCGGGCGCGGCTCCGGTAGTGGAGATAACAAGCGTCCAGCAACAATATCCGTGGACGAACACCGTCGATATTACATATACGTCGACCGGCATTGCGGAGGCAAATACCTACTACGTGGTGTTCAAAGCGTATGACGCGGCGAGCAAAGAAATCGGCGTAATAACGAACGATCTCAAAGTGTCGCAAGGCTCTACATGGGTAGCGCAGTGGCAGCCGCCGTTCAACGTCCGCTATGAAAACTGCACGATGGTTCCCTACGTCTACAAAGGCGGGCAGGACGACTACATGATAGTCGATCTGGAGACATGGGCGGTGACGTTCGAGCCGATGTCCACGCAAGATGCCAGCAACAAGAAATACAACGACAACGATACCGGCAATATCTACAAAACAAAGAAACTCGTTCTCCGCAAGATAGAAAAGGGAGACTACTACATCGGCGGTCCTGAAACAGGCGCATTCTCGAACAGCGGCGCGGCGAACTCGTATCACAAAGTGACAATCCCGGCAGACTACTACATCGGCATATTCGAGCTTACCGAAGCGCAGTATGGCAAGATAATGTCGAACAGTTCTTATACATCGACGCTTCCTGTGGGGAACATTCCTTGGAACACTATTCGCGGCAGCGCAGGTGTCGCGTCGCGTCCCGGTGCCGGCTGCTTGAAGAATCTCAACGACAAGACAACTCTCGGCGGAACAAAATTCATAACATCTTCTTCCGCATTGGCAGGATTCGACCTTCCGACCGAATCCATGTGGGAAATCGCCGCACGTGCCGGGGTTGCGACAAAATGGCCTACCGGGGATACTTCATCCGGCCTCGGAAACTATGGATGGATAGCCACCAATAGCGGCTCTACCCGTCATACGCCTGGCTTGAAAACGCCAAATGCGTATGGTTTATACGATACCGTCGGCGGACAGGCGGAAATCATGCGCGATGTGGACAATACCGCCGACTTGGCCGGGCTCCAATCGGCTAACGGCCTCCAGCCGGTTTCGTCCGGCAACGCCAATTATCGCGTTACGCGCAGCGGCTCTTATGTAGATAAAGACAACATGGCGCGATACGCTTGGCGTTGGCACGACGCACCCAATGGCTCGGTAATGCAGTTGGGGCTGCGTATTGCCTGCATTCCATCGCTCTGAGAAACGTGATTGGCGGTTTTCGGACTGAAAGGAGGTGTTGCAGGATAAGTATAGGCTTGTTTAGAGGTTTTATTACAGTAGTACAGGCGGCGAAGGCAATATATCAACCTTCGCCGCCGCAATTTAACATTAATTAGTTTGATGGCAAGGGCAGGATGCGCATTTTTTGGATACGTCCTTGCCGGTCCAGCAATAGGTGCAGAGTTTCTCGCGAGGCAGACCTATTGCCGCAATCAAGTCGTCGAGGCGCTGATAGGCAAGGGACGTGAGCCCCAGGCGCTGGCGGATGCGGTCTACCATAGTCTTGTAAGGCTCGCCATCCGGATCCTGATATTTTTCGATGTCGGCATCGGGGCCTTCAAGTTCCTGTATCCAGCGGCGCGTAGCAAGATCCATAACGCTCTTGGAACGTGAGAAATTGAGGAATTCGCACCCGTAGAGGAGCGGCGGACAGGCGATGCGCATGTGGACTTCCTTCGCGCCGTCTTCATAGAGGGCGTTGGCCTGCTGGCGAAGTTGCGTGCCGCGCACGATGGAATCGTCGCAAAAGACAAGGCGTTTGCCGCGTATGAGTTCAGGGACGGGGATGAGTTTCATGCGGGCGATGTGCTCGCGCTGTTTTTGATCCGGCGGCATGAACGAACGCGACCATGTGGGTGTGTATTTTACGAACGCGCGCTTATACGGTAGGCCGCTTTCGTGCGAAAATCCAAGCGCGTGCCCCACGCCGGAATCCGGTATTCCCCCGACGGAATCGGCATCGACCGGTGCGCGCTTGGCAAGGAATCTGCCGGATTCGTAGCGGCTTTCCTCCACATTGCGCCCTTCGTAGGAAGAGACAGGATAGCCGTAATACACCCACAAAAACGAGCATATCGCCATTTCGTCGCCGGGCGGAAGAAGCGTCTCCGCGCCGTCTGGGGTGATTTTCACTAGTTCGCCGGGGCCCAATTCCTTGTAAGAGAGATAGCGCAAATTGGGGAAGCAGCAACTTTCCTGCGTCACCATTACCGCGTCTTTTTTCTTGCCGAGGATCACTGGAGTGCGCCCGTACTTGTCGCGCATGGCGTAGAATTCACCATGTTCCGTGACAAGTAGAATGGAACACGAACCCTTGACTTTTTCCTGAACGTATTTGAAGCCTTCAACGAAAGACGGTTGCGAATTTATGAGGCGGCTTACCACTGCGGTTGGCCCCACTCCGCCGGACGTGGTGGAATAGTCGAAACAGACGCGCTGCGTCTGCCACAGTTCCTCCATCAATTCCTTCTGGTTTGTCACAAGCCCCACGGCGACAATGGCATATACACCGAGGGGACTGGAAATCACTAGCGGCTGTGGGTCGGTATCGGAAATCACGCCAAGCCCCACGCGCCCCTCAAAGTGGGAGAAGTCGTCTTGGAACTTTGTGCGGAAAGGCGCGTTGGCGATGTCGTGGATGGCGCGCTTGAAACCCGTCGGCGAAAGGACGCTCATGCCGCCGCGATGAGTCCCCAAATGGGAATGGTAGTCCGTACCGTAAAACAGATCCGCCACGCACGAATCTTTGGAATAAACCCCGCAAAAACCGCCCATATACCGCTCCTTGTGTGATTACATTGCCCTGAACTTTGCATACCGCCGCGCCACGAGATCGGCAACGGGAATGGAGGAAAGATGCTTAAGCGTGGCGACTATCGCCTTTTTGACGTTGGCGGCGGTTTCCTCGCGCGTCTTGCCCTCCGGCACGATGCCGTCGATCACGCCAAGCGCATCAAGATCCGGCGCGGTTACTTTCAACGCCTCTGCGGCCTCGGCTGCTTTTGCGCCGTCGCGCCACAATATGCCGGCGCAGCCTTCGGGCGAAATAACCGAATATATCGCGTTCTCCAGCATGAGGATCCTGTCGCCCACTGCAATTGCAAGCGCGCCGCCGCTGCCGCCTTCGCCCGTAATGACAACGAGTATCGGCGTCTTGAGCGCGGCGGAGAACTCGAGGCTCTTTGCGATGGCCTCCGCCTGCCCGCGCTCCTCCGCTTCACGGCCGGGATATGCGCCGGGTGTGTCGACGAACGTCACAACCGGCACGTGGAATTTTTCCGCCAGCGACATGAGCCTCATCGCCTTGCGGTAGCCGTCAGGATTGGCCATACCGAAGTTGCTTTCGAGGTTTTCCTCCAGCGTGGAGCCCTTGTTGTGGCCAAGCACTAGGCACTTCACCCCGCCGATGGAGGCAAACCCGCCGATCAAGCCCCGGTCGTCCTTCACCAAACGATCACCATGCAGTTCGGTGAAATCGTCCGCGATCAAAGCCATGTAGTCGCGCAGGTGCAGGCGATCCGCCGCACGCGCGAGTTTCACGATGTCCATTGCGCTTTTTGCTTTTGCCGCCATAAGAACCTCAAAATCCGAAATAGTTGAGCATCTTCACTATAAACGATTTCATCTCGTTGCGCGGGACGATCCTGTCCACGAAGCCGTGTTCAAGGAGATACTCCGCAGTCTGGAAATCGTCGGGCAGTTTCTGGTGGATCGTGTTTTCGATCACGCGCCGCCCGGCAAAACCGATCAACACTTTAGGCTCGGCGATGTTGATGTCGCCCAACATGGCATACGACGCGCTCACGCCGCCGGTGGTGGGATCCGTCAATATGCTTACATACGGTATGCCAGCCTCCTTGAGGCGGCCTATCGCGGCGGACGTTTTAACCATCTGCATGAGAGAGCGTATCCCCTCCTGCATCCGCGCGCCGCCAGACGCACAGGCGAGTATGAACGGCCTTCTTTCGGCAAGGGCAAGCTCCGCAGCGCGTGTGATTTTCTCGCCGGTGCCAGTGCCAAGGCTCCCGCCCATGAACGCAAAATCCATCGCGCCGAGCACCACACCTATACCTTCCATCGCAGCCTTGCCTGTTATGACGGACTCTCCCTCTCCCGTCTTCTTGCGCGCCGCCTCCACTTTGTCCACATACGCGCCGGACGCATCGTGGAAGTTGAGATGGTCGCTGTAGCCCACATCGGCGAAGAGCTCCTCGAACGTTCCCTCGTCCGCCAAAAGCGCAATTCTTTCCCGTGCGGAGATTCTCCCGTGGTAGCCGCATTCCGGGCATACCGACGAGTTCTTTTTCCATTCGGCGTTGGGGACGTATTTCCTGCACCTGCCGCAAACCGTCCAGAGCGCTTTCGCGCCCGGGATTTTGGTTTTCTTTTCCTGAAGCTCGAACCAAGCCATTGTCGTAAGAGTCCTTATTTTGCGGTGAAACGGGTTTTATTATACCACATCCGCCGCGATAATGCAAAACATTGTTTGCCGCCTTGCAATAGGTGCGCGCTTGTGCTATAATGGACGCAGCAAAAAGGGGATATGATTTAATGGACAGGATATGTTTCACGGTATTGGCCGCAGCGGCGGCGATGGCGGCGGCGGCGTTCGAGAACGGCGGCATATGGCCGGACTCCGGCGGCGTGCACATAAACGCGCACGGCGGATGCGTCTTGCAGGACGGCGGCACGTACTATTGGTACGGCGAGCATAAAATAGCCGGCGGCGCGGGCAACAGGGCGCATGTGGGAGTGGGGGTTTATTCGTCGGAGGATTTGCACGAATGGAAAAACCTGGGGGTGGCACTTGCCGTTTCGGACGATCCTGCAAGCGACATCGCCAAAGGCTGCATTCTCGAGCGACCCAAGGTGCTCAAATGTCCCAAGACGGGCAAGTATGTGATGTACTTCCATCTCGAGCGCGGCAACGGCGGCTACAGCGACGCACGCGTGGGCATCGCCGAGGCCGACGCACCCGAAGGCCCGTTCAAATTCATACGTGCTCTGCGCCCCACCCCCGGCACCGCACCGCAAAACGCACCTGCGGACGAATTAGGAGAAGAGGCCATGCAAAAATCGCTTGCGGACACCGCAAAACCCGTCTCAAACGGGCCTTCCGAAGCGGGCATGAAGGCGTTGCTGTGGCCGGCGCATACGCGCGGCGGCCAGCATTGCCGCGACATGACCCTGTTCCTCGAGGACGACGGCACGGCATACCACATCCACTCCTCGGAGCACAACTCCACTCTCCACATCGATGAACTTACCGACGATTTTCTCGGCTACACTGGGCGCTGGTGGCGCATGGCCGTGAAAGATTGGACGGAGGCACCGGCAATCTGCAAGCACGACGGCTGGTATTATCTCATAGGCTCCGGCTGCACGGGATGGAAACCGAACGAAGCACGATACTACCGCGCAAGGAAAATCACAGGCCCTTGGGAACGCATGGGCAACCCTGCAAGCGGCATAAACCCGCTGAACGGCATAGGCCCGGCGCTTACATGGGGTGGGCAATCATACTACATATTGCAACCCTCGAAGGCAACAGGCGGTAGACACATTGCTATGTTCGACATCTGGCGGCCGCAAAACGCCATCGACGGACGCTATGTGTGGCTGCCCGTGGAATTCGGCGACGGCACCATTTCAATCCCCTGGAAAAACGAATTCTGACCACGTCGCAAGGAGGTGCGCACATGACCGAGAGAGAGGCTGCAATCGCATTCAATATGGTGCCTGACATAGGATACGTCCGCATGCAGGCACTGATCGCCGAAGCCGGCAGTGCCGCTGCTGCATGGGAGCAACTCCCCGAAAAAAACGATTGGCAGAAAAAACCTGTGGAGTGGGAGCGCGAAATCGAGAATGCGGAAAAGGCACGTATCAAAATCGTCACGATTTTCGATGAAGAGTATCCATCTTCGCTGCGCGACCTGCCAAGCCCGCCGCTGTGCCTGTACACGTCCGGCAACATCGCACGCCTTTCCGACAGATGCGTGGCGATGGTAGGCACGCGTTCTATGAGTTACTACGGGCGCGAAATGGCGGAGACGATCGCATACGGGCTTGCCATTGCGGGATGGACTGTGGTGTCCGGCCTTGCAGCCGGCATCGACGGCGCGGCGCACTGGGGCGCGCTGAACGCACACGGCGGCAGGACGGTGGGCGTGCTTGGCGGCGCGTTGGACTGTTTCTATCCGCAGGAGAACCGCGACCTCGGCAGGATGATCGTGCGCCAAGGAGGATGCGTGGCAAGCGAATATCCGCTGGGCCGCAAGCCAGACTACCGCACGTTCCCGCAGCGCAACCGCATCGTGGCCGCACTCGTGAAAGGCGTTGTTGCAGTGGAAACGCCCATCAAGGGCGGCACGCTCATCACATGCGATATAGCGGCGGATCTTGGAAGATGCGTAATGGCGGTGCCCGGCCCCGCAAACGCAAAACTTTCCGCAGGATGCCATCAACTGATCCGCGATGGCGCAACATTGGTGACGAACGTGGACGAAGTGGTGGAGTGCCTTTCGGAACTTGCGCCGAAACGTGAAGTGCCGGTTCTGCGCCAGCCCCTGGTTCCGCTTGACGTAAAACCGCTGCCGAAACCCGGCAAAGACGCTCCGCAACAGCCGCCGAAAGTGGAACTTTCCATCCTCGAAGAGGCCGTGTACAAGCATATTTCCGAGGCCGGATGCACTACAGACAAGATCGCAAACGACCTTAAACTGCCCGGGCAGGACGTGAATAAAACGCTTGTTGCTCTGCGCATGAAGAGATTGATCCGCTTCGCCCCCGGCAACCGTGTTTTGCGCGCTTGAACGCAATGCCGCGCAGCGGCGGCGGGCAAACAAATTGTTGCGGAAAAACGGGTTTTGTGGTAGAATGCTGTAGGCAAACAGGGAGAGCAGTATCATGGCTAACGACGCAAACGCCCAGAAAGCGCAGAATCTGATGAACAGAGGCCGGCAGGCGATCGAATCGAGGAAGTTCGACCTCGCCATTGAAATGCTTGCACAGGCTCTCAATTACGCACCCGACACGCTCGAGGCGCGGCGGCTTTTGCGCGCGGCGCAGATTGCGCGCTACCGCCAGAATCCGGCCACGGGGCTCGGCGCGAAACTGGCAAGCCTGGGCAACGTGTTCGCTCGCGGCAAGGTGTCCAAACTGGCAAAGAGCGGCAAGGGCGCGGAGGCGATGGCGGAGGCGGAAAAACTCCTTGCGCAGAATCCTCTGGATCCGGAAAATATCCGCGTGGCGGTGGAAGCGGCGGAGGCGGCCGGCAAGCCGGAGGCGGCGGCGGTGACCATCGAGGCGGCATACGAGGCATCTAAGAACGATACTGGGCTTTTGCAGCAGGTGGCGCAATACTACGCAATGGCAAAGAACTGGACAAAGGCACGCGACGCGTATCAGAAACTTTCGCAGTTGAAACCGGGCGACCAGCAAATCCTCCAGCAACTCAAAAACGCCGAAGCGCAAGCCACCATGAACAGCGGCTGGACGGAGAACGCCGGCAAGAAAGGCGGTTTCCAAGCACTCATCGCCAACAAGGAACAGGCCAAGAAACTGGATCAGGCAAACAAGGCGGTTGTGACGGGAGACGATGCCGAGGCTATGATTGCAGACCGGCTGGCGGCGATCGAAAAAGAACCCGCCAACATGAACAACTACCGCGCGCTGGCAAGAATCTACGCGCAGAACAAACGCTTCGACGAGGCTGTAGCGATTCTTGAAAAGGCCACGGAACTAGGCGGCGCGATGGATCCGGAACTCGACCGCATGATGTCCAACATGAAACTCCAGGCCTACGACCAGAAAGTGGAACAGGCTTTGCAAGCCGGCGACGA
>JAFVCR010000093.1 GCA_017479035.1 Kiritimatiellia bacterium
CCACAGTACACACTCTCTGCATTTTTGCGCCTCTGCGTTGATTGCATTTTCAAACTGCGCACTGCGTTTTTCTCCATTCTCGGAATATATTTTCCCCTTATTTTATTGGCTCAAATGGATGCCGGGGATAATTTATCCCAGATTTTCCGGGGGGGCCGCTACGCTCCACCCCCGTCTGTAATCTTATCGCCGCGTCGCGGCTTAAAACTTCGTGGACTTTGTGTGAGGCTTTTTGCTCTGCCGCCTAGGTATTCCCGCTAGGCTATGGAGAGGCATCGAAGATAGAAACGAACCGGCGCGGATGGGGCTGCGAGATATAAAGTATCGATATATGAGATATAAAGTATCGATACTTTCGGCAAGAAGTATCGATACTTTTGGGTGAAAGTATCGATACTTTTCACTCAAAGTATCGATACTTTGCATCTCGTAGAGCGCAAAAGCGCCATTTGCGCCGCCCGGGAGGGTGATTTTTGAAAAGAATGGTTGAAATAATGCGGGATTTGGTTTATAATAAGGGAAAATGCCTTTTGGAGGACGTGTCATGGCAGAAGAGAACTTGAACGATACGGTCGCGCCGGTCGAGGACGACCTTGCACCCGCAGCAGACATCAAGGACACCGACATCGTGTTCGATTGTCCGATGTGCGGCCACAACCTGTGCATCGACTACCGCGCGGCGGGTTTGCAGATCAACTGCGTTGAATGCGGCGAGCCGATTCTCGTGCCGATCCCCGACGGCATGAAGATTGAAGACCTCGACATAGAAAAGGGAGAAGTCCTCAAACAACTATTCGCCACACGCCGCAATCTGCAAAAGGCGGAGCGCAGGATTGCTGAACTGGAGCACAAACTCGCAGAAGTCGCAATCGCACTCTCAAACGTTTCCGATCTGGTGACGGCATAAAAGGTTACCGGATGCAGTTTGGAAAAGATGCGTCATGAAAGATCCGAAAACGTCACTTGATGTACCGGGCGGCGGCAGTACGCAGCCCGGCGCAGGCAAACTGCATCGCACAATTGTAACATTGCTGACGCTCTCGCGTCTGCCGTTGATATTCGCATTTGCGGCGGGAGCGGTGGCGGCGGAACATTTCGGCGGGGCGTGGCTGCCGTGGATTGCTGGGTTCTTCATGGGATCGAGCGGCATAAGCGATTTCTTCGACGGCAAACTCGCGCGCAAGTGGGGAGTGGTGTCGGCATTCGGCAAAATGGCCGATCCATTGATGGACAAAGTATTCTTCATTGTGGTGTTCCCCACATTCCAGTGGCTCATAGGGGTGCAGGGAGAAAATCGCGTCCATGCAATCCTCATGCTGGTGTTCACGATTCTGTGGATACTGCGCGACCAGTGGGTGACGTTCCTACGTTCCGTGGCAAGCCACTACGGCGCGGATGTCAGCGCGCAATGGCTAGGCAAGGTGCGCACGGCGTTGAGTTTCCCCGCATCGGGGTTCATATATGCGTATCTCTCGCTCCACAACGTTCTGCCAGAATGCTGCCGCATCGACCTGTGGGGACGCTACTGGCTGTGGGCGGTATATGCGGTGGAGACATTCTTGATACTGCTGAACGCATATTCCTGCTTCGTCTACACAAAATCCTATCTTCCGTATCTGCGGCGCAGCACGACATGAACTCCACCCCAGTTGCGCACAAATGCTATTCCGTAGCGCAAGTGACGCAGGCCATGCAGAAATGCGTTGCCGGTCTGCAAAGAGAAAAAGGCCCGTATTGGGTCCAAGGCGAGATAGGCGATTGGCGGCCATACGGACGCGGGGATATATACTTTACGCTGAAAGATGCAGACGGCTCGACAATACTCAACTGCGTGGCGTGGGCGGGAATCGTTGCAAAATCATCTCCGGCCACACGCGAGTATATAAAGGATCCTGCGAAAAACACTGGGCTGAAATTGCGCGTGCGCGGCTTGGTGAAAATAATCCCGTCCAAAGGTTCGTATCGCTTCGAGGCCAATGAAATAGCGCTCGCGGATGGGATGGGCGAACTCATGCAGCGCTTCCTAGCGCTGAAAGAGAAACTTGCAGCCGAAGGACTTTTTGCACATTCCGCGAACCCGCGCAAATGGCCCGTTCCCGTGCGGCGGCTTGGCATAGTCACAAGCGAAACAGGTGCCGTGGTGCATGACATATGCGTGACTGCCATACGCCGTTTCCCGGATATTCACATCCGCCTGTTCCCCGCAAAGGTGCAAGGCGCGGGAGCGGCAGAGGATGTCGCACGCGGCATTGCATACTTCAACGCCTGCAAGGACTGGCGGCCGGAAGTGATAATAGTGGGACGCGGCGGCGGCTCGATGGAAGAGTTGTGGGCGTTCAACGAGGAGGTGCTTGTGCGCGCCGTGGCCGCAAGTGCAATACCTGTAATCAGCGCGGTAGGCCACCAGACCGACTTCACACTGTGCGATTTTGCGGCAGATGCCCGCGCCGGCACGCCGTCGATCGCAGCCGAAAGAGCCGTGGCGCAGAAGATAGAAATCGCCGAGCGTATACGCAGATGCGAAAGCCTGGTACAACATTCGTTCAAACAGGCGTATGCCGAGGCGAAATGGCGTTTCAAAGCAGCAGCGCAGAGACTCGCAGCCGCACCGGGACAGGTGCTTGCCGATTTTGAGAAACGCCTAGCGGCAGCCAAAGCCGCGCTTCCGCACACGCTTGCCAACGCATTTGTAAAAACCGAAAACCGCATCCGCACGTTGGATATGCGCCTTACACCTGTGACGGATGCAGCGATAACGAATGCGGAACATCGCTTGGCAGCCATCGCGCAGAAACTCGCGCTGCTGGATCCGCGAGCCACGTTGAAACGCGGATATTCGATTACATTCGGCGCAGACGGCAAGGTTGTTCTCCGCGCAGACGCAGTGGCGCATGGCGATACGATCCGCACGATGACCGCAGATGGAGTCATAGCATCGCGAGTGGAAAAACAGGAGAGTTGACAAATGGCAGATACGCACGAGATTTTCAAGTTCACCGTCCGCAGTTACGAATGCGCACCCGATGGATGCCTCACGCTGGCTAACCTCTGCAACTATTTGCAGGAAGCCGCAAGCGTCAACGCAGGACATCTCGGTTTCTCCAAGACGGACTTCAATGCCGCAGGCAAGGACATTACCTGGGTGCTCACACGAATGCACGTGAAGATTGCGACCTACCCAAAGTGGGGCGATGATGCCTTCGTAACCACGTTTCCTCGCATCGGCAGGCGCATCACGGCATACAGGGATTTCATCGTGCATGATGCAAACGGAGGAGAACTTGCACGCGCCACGACCGAATGGATGGTTATCGACATGGCAAGCCGCCGGCCGTTGCCCATACCGGATTTCGTATTTGCGTCCGCAAACGACGTGCGCGAACCCGTTTTGGGAGAACGCATGGAACCGCTCCCTAAGCTTTCGCCCGAGAACTTTTCGCAAACCTTTGCCACCCGTGCCCTTAAAAGTGACATGGATTTGAACCGCCATGTAAACAACGTCCGCTACATAACGTGGATCCTCGAATCCCTCCCGGACGATGCGCCGCCAGTGAGTGAAATCTCGCTGGCATTCCGCAGCGAAGCACTAGCCGGAGACGAAGTCACCGGCCATACAAACGCAGCCTCCCCTTCCGAAACATTTGTGCGCCTCGTTTCCGCCTCCGGCAGCGAAATCACCACCGCACTCGTCCGTTTCTGATTTTGCACCGCAACAAACAGCATATATGGCGGGAGAGATCCTCCCGCCATTTGTACTACTAAACATAGAAACCTCGCTATACCTTATACGCCACCTCCCCTCTTTATAGTGTGCAGTTTGCAGTGTGCAGTTTGTAGTTTGAAGTTCACTCCGGGATGTATGCGATGCGGAAACCAACAGTATCGGCAATAGTACTTTTGGCGTTGCCTGTGTTCAGGTTCGCAAACTGCCAATATTCGGCCGTGTGAGCGGTGTTGTAACTGCCTTTTTTTATTATTGCATTGTTGGCATTGCCGCTTGCAATGGGAGTAACCGCATCCGCTTGAATCGAAGCCAGATCCGTGGTGGGCACACTATCGCGAGTCCATGCGGCTACGTTCCCTACAACATCGTATAGGCCCCACGCATTTGCTGCTTTCAACCCCACATTATGCCTGGTTTTGCCGGAATTTCCACTCCCCCATCCCCAAGTGTCTAGCAACGCCTGTGTTTGCGAATTCCCGGTGGGGCAAAGCGCAGACGAACCGGCGCGTGCGGCGATTTCATACATTGTCGCGGTAGGAAGATCCCATCCGGCAAGAGACGTCTTTACTGCAAACGTCTTGAAAATTCCAGAGCCCGGAGTGGCTGAAGACCCTGCAGAACCGCGCAATTCATTCCAAGACAAGGAAGATTTGGGAAGTGTAGATGTAGCAGATTTATTGCCATTCGCAATACGCTCGTATTGAGCCTCCGTAATGTCGAATATGCCTATGTAATAGTTTTTTGAAAGCGTCACCGTATGTGGCGAATTCAAATTGTTGCCACTCTTCCCCACAAAATAGCCTTTGTCCTTCTCTATTTTTCTCAACACCAGCTTCTTCGTTTTGTAGTCGTTCGTATTGTATTTCTTGTTGCTGGCATCCTGCGTGGACATGCCCTCGAAGGTCACTTGCCACGTCTCCAGGTCTACCACCATATAATCGTCCATGCCGCCTTTGTAGACGTAGGGAGTCATAGTGCAATTTTCATAGCGGACGTTGAATGGCGGCTGCCACTGCGCAACCCAAGTAGAGCCTTGCGACACTTTGAGGTCGTTTGTTATCACGCCGATTTCCGTGCCAGCCGAATCCTGCGCTTTGAACACCACATAATACGTATTCTCCTCCGCGATGCCTGTCGACGTATATGTAATATCGACGGTATTCGTCCACGGATATTGTTGCTGGACGCTTGTTATC
>JAFVCR010000094.1 GCA_017479035.1 Kiritimatiellia bacterium
CCCTGGCCTCTTTTTGCCGTCTTGCCGGACGTTTTTTCGCATCAAACCGCTCGAAATTTCAAAAACAGCCTCTTTTTGCCGTTTTTTGGCAAGCACGCCGTTTCTCCGCAAATTGTTGACAATTTCTAGGCCTCTTTCCCCCTTTTTTGCAATAGTATACGGCTCTTTTACATATTCTGCATCACGTGCCATCCGCCGCGTCTGCAAATGTAAAAAACGCCGCGATTTGCATAAATTTGATTTCGCGGCTTGAAATTGCAAATGGATTTTGGTATAATTCCCCCCGTTCGCCGGTATAGCGTAGCGGTAGCGCAGCGGTTTTGTAAACCGCGGGTCGGGGGTTCGAATCCCTCTGCCGGCTCCATCCCCCTCCCATGCGGAGGCGTTTTTCTATTTGAAGATGTCGAACGTGTACATGGGGCTTGTGGCGTTTGCCGTGCGCGTCGCCGCCGGCGGATGCGCCTCGAGTGCAAGTTCCGCTGCACGGATTGCCAGCCGGAACGCTTCTGCCATTTTCACCGGGTTACCCGCCGCAGCCACCGCCGTATTCGCAAGAACCGCATCCGCACCCAATTCTATCGCCTCTGCCGCGTGGCTTGGTAGGCCGATGCCTGCATCCACCACCACCGGAACGTGGCACTGCTCCACGATTATCTCTATCATGTCGCGCGTGCGTATTCCTCTGTTGGAGCCGATCGGGCTGCCGAGCGGCATCACCGCCGCCGCTCCCGCATCTTCGCAATGCCGCGCCAGCACCGGGTCTGCATTGATGTACGGCAGCACCACCATACCTAGCCGTGCGCACGCCTCCACCGCTTTCAAAGTTTCCACCGGGTCTGGCAGCAGATAGCGCGCGTCGGGATGTATCTCGAGTTTCACCCAATTATATCCTGCCGCTTTGCCAAGTTTGGCGATTCGCACCGCCTCCTCCGCATTCCGCGCGCCCGATGTATTCAGCAGTATCTCGGTTTTGCTGCGGTCGATCGCCTTTAGTATGTCGTCGTGCGCGGCATCGCCTTCATGGATGCGCGTGAGCGCGGTCGTCACAAGTTCTGTTCCGCTCGCTTCAAGTGCCGCTTTGAGTTCTTCGGACGACGCAAACTTGCCCGTCCCAAGAAAAAAGCGGTTTGTGAATTTGCGCCCGCCGATAACAAGTTCCTTCATTTCCCGCCTCCTGCAATCATCTGGAAAACATTTAGTTCCGCACCTTCTTCCAATGGCATGTCGAGCGCCGTCCCCGGCGAATATGCCTCGCCCTTGTATTCCACAAGCGCGCCTATCGTGCGGATTTCGCGCTCTGCAAGGAATTCCGCCACGGTCGTTTTATCCGTCTCCACGCTCCTGCCTTGATACGTTATAGTCATGCTGACTCTCCTTTCAGCAAAGGCCGCGCAAACAGCCCCGCCACGCGCCGCGCCGCACGCTTCGTCATGAAAACGCGCGCAATCGCTTTTACCGCCTTTTCCGGCAGCGGCATCCACACGCCGCCAAGCGTCTTTTCAAGAAAACGTTTCTTCGTGCTGTTCCGCCCGACTATTGCAACGCAACTTTCGCCGGCCGCCAGCACCTCTTCCAGTTTGGCATGGAAGCGTTCGCGCTCGCATACTGCAAGCGGCGTTTGCGCACCTCCAAGCACTATGCCGCACTTCCACACCCCCGCGCCGATGCCACCGGAGCGGAAATTCCCCTCTTCGTCTACTAGCACCCCCGGCCGCACGAACGAAAGCGCAAACGGCGCACTCGCCATTCCAAGCAAATAGCGGTCTTGCGCGATTTTCATCGCACGGTATCCCTCATCGCCTTTTTCAATGCCGTCGATTTCCGTCCCCTCGTCTATTTCGCCCGCCTCCGGCGGATATACCGCAAGCGACGAAACCTGCACGAAATGCTCCACCCCCGCGCACACGCACCACTCCACCAGATTGCGCATATCCTCTTCCACCGTACGCACCGGCGCATTGCGGCGCAGCGCGAAATTCACCACTGCATCGAATCTGCCGTGCGGCAGCACCTCTCCGCACGATGCCTCCACCACATCATGCCCCGTGCTGCGGAGCCTTTCTGCAAACCCTTCCGCCGCAAACGACCTCTTGCCTGTAACGAGTATCCTCACTTGTACGTCCCGCAAACAGGCATCGTGTTTGAAACGCTGTCCCACACGAAAAACAAAAACGGCCGCTCCAGCGCAATGTCGTCCAAACGCGGCTGCTGCTCGCGCTCTTCCTGCTTTTTGCCCGTGGCGTAGTACTGCCGCTTGGCCTGTTCGCGTTTGGCTATTTCATCCAATTGATGCTGCGCGGCCACGCCCGGCGTCAGCGACACTCCCCTCTCGTTCATCAGTATGGATGTCACCATCCGCGCACCCGTCAGCCTGCGGTTCGCACCCACGCCCGAGAACCCTCTCTCCGGCACGGCGTATTCGCGCATCGGCGGCAGGATGTTGCGCTTCGTCACGATGTCTATCACGGGGATTTTTATTTTTGCAACGCCGCTCGTCACGCGATCTCCAAAGCCCAGCCGCACCGATGCTTTGATTTCATCGAGCGTTTTGTAGTCCAGTGCCTTTGCGAGAATGTCGTCCGTCCCCAAGCCTTCGTGCGGCAGAATCGCCGCGAAATGCAGCCCCACCGCCGCAAGCGGTATTATGTATGCGTCAAACTTGCCGTGCGCGAACCGCAGCACGGGTGCTTCGCCTGTCAAATAAGGTATGTTTCTCTCCACGCCGTCTGCGGACGCGAATGCCTCCGGGTGCGAATAGTTGCATGTAAACTGCACTGGCCACGCACCCTCGAACGCGAATGCGTTGCAAAGTTCAAGTTCGCTGCCCTGCGGCACGGAACGCATCATATCCTTCGCCCGCCCGTCCGTCACGGAAAGCGTCCACTCGTTCAGCGCGTCCACGTCCACCAACACCCCCGCCTCTGCGCCGAATCCGCTGCGCAGCGTATGCAGATAATCGCGGTCGAACACGCGCGGCGCTTCGGACCACAAACTCGGTGCCATCGCTATAAACGTCTGGTTCGATACCGACAGTTGCGCATACCTTGCAAGTATCCGCGCATACGCCTGGGAGAAATCCGTCAGCAGATTCAACCTCTCCGCCATCGCAGCGCGCATCTCCACGTTCCCCGCCTCGCCCATCACGCACACCGCCGCGCCAAAACCTATTGGCGAAACCGCACAGGATTTCTTCTCTCCACGCGAAAGCCTCTCCCATATCGCCACTTCATATGGCGACACTCTCCACCCCTCAATCGCCATCGCGCCCGCCGCGCACAGAAACGCAAATGCCAATAACGTTTTCTTCATGCAGCAACACCTCTTGAAAACAAAACCTACTCAAACCTCTCCAGCATCGGCCGGATACGCGTTGCAAGGCGCTCTTCCAGCCAGGGGACCACCTTCCAGAAGTTGCGCAGATCAAGATACTCGCTCACCGTCTGCGCCTGTGCCGGCTTGAGCCCCGCCTCGCACTTCAGCAATATGTTCCGCGCAGTCCTCTCCGGTGCCACGAATTCCACCACCTGCGTCCTGTAGCCTGCCATGCGCATTATCAGTGCGCGGAACGTGTCGGTTAGAATGTCGCACAGCCGCTCGCGCAATATCGCCTGGCGCAGCAGCCCTGCGAACACGGCATTCGCGTTCGCACCCGTCAGCGATTTCTGCAATTCGTGCTGGCAGCACGGCGCGGAAAGCACCCACTTGGCCTTCCACTCCACCGCTTTTGCCAGAGCCTCGTCCGTTGCCGTATCGCACGCATGGAGGCTCGTCACCATCACATTCTCGCCCGGCCGCTTTTCAATGTCGAAGTCCGCAATATCCTTCTGCACGAACTCCACGCGATCTTGCCAGTCTAGCCGTTTTGCCATTTCCCGCGCGGCGAGTATTACATCCTCGCGCCTGTCCACGCCCGTCACGCGCACGTTCTCGAAGCCCATCGCCCCTGTGAGGAACCCGTACATCGCAAGCGTCAGATACGCCTTGCCGCATCCGCAATCCACCACCGTCAGCGGCTGGCGCGTGCAATCGCTTCCGCCGGAGACAATGCCGCACACTTCGCCGAGAAACTTGTTTACCTGGTCGTATTTGCCGCGCATCGATGCGCGTATTTCGCCGCTGCCGTCGGTAAGCCCCGCCACGCGCAGAAACGCCGCGCTTTCAAAACGATTCAACGGCAGATCCTTCACGCGATCGTGCGTCTGGGCAGGTGCTTCGCGCTGCATCGGCGCACTGCGCGAAACCAGCACCTTGCCTTTTTTCGTTACGCGCACGTGCAGGTCGCCCGTCGTTGCGATGAGGTGCAGCTCGCGCGCGCCGCGCTGGTTGATTATCTCCTCCAGCCCGCGCGCCGCGCCGGCAGCATCGAAATTCCTCACCTGTACCTGGCCGCCATCGACCATCTCTGCCTGGAATTTGCTCTCCGCGCCTATCGTCACCGGCCGCATCGAAATGCGGAACGTCTTGCCGCCGCGCCGCACGCTTTGCACTATCTTGATGAAAGTCCCGCCAAACACCGTCCGGCGGATTTCCTCCTGCAATTCCTTTTCCAGCTCGAAGCGTTCCATCCGCACTCCCATGCCATCAGAAAAACCATTTCGCGCAAGCAAGGAGCCCCTGCTTCCACGGAACACGGTGGCTCACGCCGCTCTTGCCCTTGAACGAATCGAGATTCGCCACGTACCAGTCGTAGTTGCGCACAAGCGCGTCCTTGTTGGAATACTTCGGCGCGAACCCCAGCAGTTTCTCCGCCTTTTCAATGGAAACGAAACTGTCCGTGGAGGCCGTTTCGTAAACCCACGGATACAGCGGCGAGAGATGCAACTTCTCCAGTATGCGCAGGATGAACACAAGCGGCTTCACCGGCATCGCGCGTATTTTATTGCCGTGCCCCGCGCGATCCAGAACGGCCTGATAGTCTTCGCGCATCGTGGTGAATTCTTTTGCGCCGATGTTGAATTCGGTGTTCACCTTGTCCGCATCAAGCGTAAGCCCGGCCCATATGGCCTCGTCAAGATCTGCCACGTCCATTAGCTGATAGCGGTTCTCGCCGCTGCCTATCATAGGAAATCCGTGCCCCGTGTAAGCCCAATCGTAGAATAGCGCGAACACTCCCAGCCGCTCCGGCCCCACGAAACTCTTTGGCCGTATCACGCACACCGTCTGCCCCTGCGCGCGCGCCTTGCGGCAAACCTCCTCCGCTTCTATCTTGGCATGCCCGTACGGCCCCACGCCCACTAGTTCGTCCGTCTCGTAGATGGGATGTTTCTTCGGCACGCCATACACCGCCGTGGACGAAATCTGCACTATTCTCTCCACTCCCAGCCGCTTGGCCGCATCGAGAACGTTGCGTATGCCGTCCACCTCCGTTGTGCGAATGTCCTCCGGCGGATACAGCGGCAGCGCGGCGGCCGTATTCACCACGCCGTCGCACCCGGTCATGGACTTCACCACGTCGTCCATATTGCGCACGTCTCCCAGCGTAAACTTCAGCCACGGCGCATCTTTCTCCGGATAATCGAACGGCGCGATGTCGAGGACGTGTATCTCTTCCACGCCCTTCTCCCGCAAGCACCGTATCAAGTTTATTCCCAAGAATCCGCTGCCGCCGGTCACAAGTACTTTTTTCATTTCGCCGATGCTCCTGATATCTGCCCAATTCTACCACTAAACGCCCGATCAGGCAATTAAAAAATAATCCATGTTTTCCGCGCAAAAATCCATACTTTCGCGCTTGCCGCGCCACCTGCCATATTGTATAATGGAAGTGCTATGGAAAAATCCGCAATGTTTTTCGCGCTGGCTGCGGCCTGCTGCGCACTCGCTGCAGAGCGCCCCATCCCGGGTGCGCAGGGGACGAATGTGAACCCCTACGGCGACAGGATAGACATAACCACCTCCGCGTTGTATCTCAACGGCGAAGTCAAAGTTCCCGGGATGGGCGAGATTCACTAGTCGCGCGTCCCGCCGGACGAATGGGATCGTTACGTCCGGACCATGCGCAGCGGCGGCCTCACAATGCTCGCCACGTACGTCTTCTGGAACCATCACGAAGAGCAAGAAGGAGTGTTCGATTTTTCCGGCCGGCGCGACCTTGCAAAGTTTCTTGAAATCTGCGGGCGCAACAACATGCCCGTAGTGCTGCGCATAGGGCCGTGGGATCACGGCGAATGCGTTGACGGCGGCTTCCCCGGATGGCTCATAGACCGCTGCGGCGCGGACACCAAACGTCTGCGTTCGCTGGATCCCGCATACATGGCCGCCGTCGAACGCTTCTGGCGCAGGCTTTTCAAGGAAGTCGACGGCCACCTCTGGAAACAGGGCGGTGCGGTCGTGGGCGTCCAGATCGAGAACGAATGCCGCGGGCCGTGGCCGTATATGCAGGCGTTGAAAGACCTCGCCGTGAAGATAGGCTTCGACGTACCCTTCTACACACGCACCGGCTGGCCACAGATGAACGGCCGCGTGAAATACGGCGAACTTCTCCCCCTTTTCGGCGACTATGCGGACGGCTTCTGGGAACGCAATCTCAAGGAACCTTCCCCGGGCAACTACTTGCGGGCGTTCGATTTCTCCAATGTCCGCACCTCCGCCAACATCGCCACCGAGCAGCTTCCGCAATCGTTGGCTGACGATGCCGCAACGGCACAATATCCGTATTTCACCTGCGAGTTGGGCGGCGGCATGCCATCCTCATACCACCGCCGAGTGCGCGTAACGCCAATGGACACCTACGCAATGGCGCTCGTGCGCCTAGGGAGCGGCTCGAACCTTCTCGGCTACTACATGTACGCCGGCGGCACCAACCCAAACCGTCCGCAGGAAGGTGTTTTCTTCAACGAGCGCCAATCCTCGCGCTACACCAACCACAACGACCTTCCGCCATTTTCCTACGAGTTCTACGCACCCGTCTCCGAATTCGGCGAAGCAACCGCCGCATGGCATCTCCTCAAGCCTCTGCACGAATTCTGCGCCAATTTCGCCGCCGATTTCGCCACCAACGAAGTGCACGTCATAGACAGCCGCAACGCCGTGCGAGGGCCGTTCCGCTTCCATTCGGATTATGTGCGCACGAAGAACACCTCCTGCGTGCCGTATATCTTCCCGGAAAACTGGCGCACGCCATACGGCACTATCAAATCCGCCACCGCGCAACCCGTCGGGTGGGAAGGCGACACTCTCGTAATGATGGCAATCCCCGGCATTGAGCCTAAAGTTGAATTCGCCGGAAATCCGTTCAAGATCAAATTCATCCCCTTCCCCAAAACGAAAGACGATCCTCTCCCTGCCGCCGCCGTATGTACATTCGCCAAGATCAAATCCGCCACCGCGCCGCGTGAAATAAAAACGGGTTCACGCAACGTGGCAGAGCAACCATCCGAGCAGGATTGGGAAGCCGCCGCCGAATGGGAAATCTCAATCCCCGGCGGCAAAGAACAATCCCCGGATGCAATCCTCGAAGTCGATTATCTCGGAGACGTCGCTCGCGTTTACGTGGACGGCGTGCCAGTGGCGGACGACTTCTACAAGGCTCTGCCTCTGCGCTGCGCCTTGTGGCGCATTCCAAAAGGCAAAATCACTGTCCGCATACTTCCCTGGACCGATTCGCCGCTCATATATGTGGAGATGCCGTATCGCCCCGCAACGACCGGCGCGGAAATCCACTCCGTTCGCATGGTCGATGCCTCGCAGCGATTCGCATCTAAATACAAATAATATATTTTGCACCGCCGCGAATATATGGTATAATATGCGCATGAAAACAACAAAAGTTCTCAACATGGTCATAGCCCAGTCGGGCGGGCCTTCGATGGTGATCAACCAAAGCCTCGTCGGCGCAGTGCTCGCAGCGAGAGGATCTAGAAAAATCGGCAGGATCCTCGGCGCGCGCCACGGCATACAAGGCATACTGGACGGCGACTACATCGATCTGCGCAAACCTACCGCCGCCAAACTCGAGGCGATCGCCGCCACGCCATCATCCGCGCTCGGGTCCGTGCGCAAAAAACCCACCGCAGACGACTGCCGCAGGATTTTCGAGGCGTTCAAGAAACGCAGCGTAGGCTACTTCTTCTACATCGGCGGCAACGATTCCGCCGATGCCGCACGCATCGTGGCGGAAGAGGCCGAAAAGGAAGGCTACCCGCTCGTCTGCTACCACATCCCCAAAACGATCGACAACGACCTCCGCTCCTGCGACCACACCCCCGGCTACGGTTCGGCGGCACGTTTCGTGGCCTCCGCCATCAAGGGCGACGATCTCGACAACCGCGCTCTCGGCGGTGTAAAGATAGATGTTATCATGGGGCGCGATGCCGGCTTCCTTACCGCCGCCGCCGCTCTCGCCCGCCAAAATAAAAACGACGGCCCCCACCTCATCTATCTCCCGGAGCGTCCCTTCGAGCTGGCGCAATTCACCGAAGACGTAAAAGCGGTGGTTGCAAAACTCGGGCGCTGCGTAGTTGCTGTCTCCGAAGGCATCCGCAGTGCGGACGGCACGCCCGTGGCCGCGCAGTTCGCAAACGGCGAGCGCGACAGTCACGGCAATCTGCAACTCTCCGGCACTGGCGCGCTCGGCGATGCTCTTGCCAAATATCTCAAGGCGAATGCCGGGATTTCCCGCGTCCGTGCCGACACCTTCGGCTACCTGCAAAGGTCTTTCCCCGGCATCGCCTCCAAGAGCGACGCCACAGAAGCACGCAAGGCCGGTGCCGCCGCCGTTAAGGCCGCGCTCGCGGGCAAAGTCACTAAAGGCACCATCGGCATACAGCGCAAAAAAGGCAAGACCTACGCCGTGACGTTTGAAACCATGCCCATCGCATCCGCCGCCAAAGAGACCCGCTCCGTCCCGGACAACTTCATCGCGGCCAACGGCCATGACGTTACAAAGGCATTCATCGCATACGCCGCGCCATTGGTGGGCACACTCCCGCATTGCGAGATCTTTTGACCACGTGTATGCATCGGCAGTCACCAAAGAGGAGGCGGGTCATCCGCTTCCTCTCTTTATATTGCAATCCCCCTTTCAAGGGATGACAGAACGCGGCAAATAGTGTATAATGTCCGCGAATGAGAATTTGTGCCATATTGCCGGCCGCTATCGCGTGTGCGGCTCTTGATGCAGCGGCGGCATTCGTCCATCCAGGGCTGACGTATACGCAGGGCGATTTTGACAGGATGCGCGCATTCGTGGCGGCCGGCACGGAGCCGTGCGCCAGCACGTTTGCCGCGCTTGAAAACTGCTGGAGCGCGGATCCGAACCAGAACGTTCCCGATTACGGCACAGACATCCCCGAAGGCCAATTCAATGCGAAGATAGGCCAGCCGGGCCGCCGCGCGCACGATCTCGCACTCGTATGGAAACTGACTGGCAACGATGCTTACGCGAAGAAAGCCGTGGAGTTCGTGAATGCGGCCTCGCATTTCAAAACAACTTCATGGCGCGGCACCGCGCCGCTCGATCATGGCAAGATTTTCCTGCTCGTGGAGGCGGCGGAAATTTTGCGCGATTCGCCATTGTGGGCGGCGGAGGACAAGGCTCGCTTCAACGCGATGCTGCGCAACCTCTTCCTCCCGCACATAAAAAACGGCGATGCCGCGCGCTTTGGCAATCAAGGGCTTTTTGCACTGCGCGGCACGCTTGCAATCGCGATATATCTCGACGACGAAGATTTGTTCGACCGCGTGTGGCGCATCTTAAACGCAATGCCGCACCGCCCCGGTCAGGAACCATTCGTCAAAGGTCCGCCCATGTGTGATGCCGCCCCCGTCTCCGTAGGCGAATACATGGAAGAATACCGCTTCCACGGAAGGCGCGGCGAAAAAGACGACTACTTCTACGACGAATCCCTCAAATACTACATCTACGCAAACGGCCAATGCCAGGAATCCTCCCGCGACCAGGGCCACTGCATCTGCGGCGTGATGAGTTTTGTGGCCATCGCGGAGATGTTCTGGAACCAAGGCCGCGATCTCTATTCGCAGCTCGACAACCGCATACTTTCCGGGCTCGAATGGAATCTGCGCTACAATCTCTCCGGCGACTGGAAAGAAACCGGCTACACGCAAAACGAAAACGAAGCCACTTTCGCAAACGACCTCTATCTGCGCTTGCGTTCGCGCTCCGGCAGATGGCGCTCCTTGAAACCGTCCGCCGCAGGACGCGGCAACTACGGCGGCTCCGGCGCACCGCGCACGGAAGCATGGATGCACTACGCCGTCCGCGCGGGCGTGGCCGCAAACAAAATGGAATATCTCTCGCGCGCCATAGCCGCCAATGCTGATGCCACCGGCGGAATAGAAGATTGGGGAACGCCGCCCAACTGGTATTATGAATGGACAGGCTGGGGCACATTGACCAAATGGCGCACTAAATGGATGCGAGGCGATCCTTGCCGCAACAAATCCTCCGTGCGCATCCCCGGCGCGCACGCAATCCCGGGAACCATCCGCGCACGCGATTTCGACTACAACCCTATCCCGGAGAGAACCTCGCGCCGTAAATATCCGGACAAATGGACTTCCGGCGATTTCGCGCTGTATACGGTAACGAGCGCATCCGCGCAGGAGGTAAAAGTATCTATCGCTTACTCCGCCGTCCGCCCCGCAACCGTCGCAATGGTTGTGGACTCCGGCACGCCCGTCACGCGCACGCTGCAACCGGCGAAGAAAGGCAAATGCACGTTCGGACGCTTGCAAATACCTGCCGGTGCAAGCGTTGTGCGCTTCGCCGTGGTTGATTCCGATTACGGCTTCGTCCCCGCCGGATTCGTACTCGACCCCGCAAGATAAACATCGCGCCTGCAATACTAAAGGAAGACGGCGGAAGCATCGCTTCCGCCGTTTGTACTACTTATAAAAACCTCTTGTCACATACCCCTATAGGCAACCTCCTTCCCTTTTACGGTGAAAACCAGTTTTGCAGTGCCTTACGGTGGAAACCGGTTTTGCCGCGCCTTACGCTGGAAACCGGTTTTGCAGTGCCTTACGGTGGAAACCGGTTTTGCAGCGCCTTACGGTGGAAACCGGTTTTGCAGCGCCCGCTCCGCGGGCGCACACGTCACTCCGGGATATACGCCACGCGGATACCCCAGTCGACATACGATGCAGATTTTGCATTGCTTGTGCCATAGAACGACAATTGACTATAGTCGTTTTTGGAGACATTGCCGTCGTATGTACTTGAGCCGTAGAGAATCGGGTTTGCGGCAGTGCCGCTCGTTATCGGCAAAAGACCATTTGGCTGCAACGTTGCAAGGTTACCAGTATTGGCCGTATCGCGGCATGGCACGCGCATATTGCCTATCATGTCGTAGAATCCCCAGGCATTGGGCTTCTTGGAGCCAACCGCCACATTGGATGCAAAGTTGGCGTATTCGTCCAGTCCCGTGGTTGTTTCGCCAGTGTAATACTTCGAAAGAAGTCCCGCGCGATTGGCGGTCTCGGCCATTGAAATCGTGGGGAGATCAAAGCCGGTGCAAGGATCCGCAGTGGAGGTGTTTTTCGTATTGTTGTTCAACCGGCCGAAGAAACTGCCGCTGTCTAGAACTTTCGACCCCGAACCAGCAGAGTTGCGCATCGTATTCCATGTTACATAATTCTGCGCAGTGGTGTCGGTTGAGGTCTTGTCGTTGTTTACAACCCTGGCATACTGGGCCTTTGTAACCTCGAAAATGCCAAGCCAATAATCTTTGGGGAAGTTCACCGTGTGCGGCTGGTTCGCGGAAACGCTTGTATGCCCGATTGTGTAATCGCCGGCAGGGATCTTGCGCAG
>JAFVCR010000095.1 GCA_017479035.1 Kiritimatiellia bacterium
CGCACCTCCGCAAAGCCGGCGATGTCCGCAGCCGTTTCTATGTGCGCTTCACTGTGCTAGACAAAGCAGGCAGCCTTGGCACGATGGCCACTATTCTCGGGCGGCACAATGTGTCGGTCTCCGCCGCCACGCAAAAGCCGATAGACAAGGAATCCACCGCATATACGCCGGTTGTGATGCTTACGCATCCTGCGGCGGCTTCCGATCTTGATGCGGCACTCAAGGAGATATACGATTCCGGGATTCTTGCCGAGCACCCCGTGAAGTTGCGCATGCTCTGATGGTGTGCGGCAAGAGCGAAAAGAACGTGCGGGCTGACGCGCCCGCACGTTCTTTTGCATCTACCGATTTGTCTTGTCGATTATATATTGAGAGCCGTCTTGCTCCAGGGCTCCTTGCCGGCGAGGAGGGACGGGGTTGTCATCTCCTGCGGGACGGGTATGCCGAGCATTTGCAATGCGGTAGGCGCGATTGCAGAGAGTTTGGCAAGAGGCGTAAGGCGCACGCCGGCTGCGTCGTTTGCCACATAGAAGCAGTCCACGAGGTTTAGGGTGTGCGAGGTTTTGGTCATGCCGGTCTTGTAATCGACCATTTGCTCGGCGTTGCCGTGGTCTGCAAAGATCAAGACGTGTGCGTCGAGTTCGAGGAGGCGCGGAAGAATCTTGCCGATGCATTCGTCGACGACTTCGGTGGCCTTTGTGGCCGCCGCGAGGTCGCCCGTGTGGCCGACCATGTCGCAGTTGGCGTAGTTGACGACGATGAACCCGTAGGGATTATTCTCAAGACGTTTCAAAAGTTCGTCCGTGACGGTGTATGCGTCCATTTCGGGATGCGAGGCGAATGTTGCGGGATCGAAACGGCTCTTGAGTTCAACCTGGTCTTCTCCTTCGGAAGGGGTTGTCGATTTGCCATTGAAGAAAGATGTAACGTGGCGGAACTTCTGCGTTTCTGCGATGCGCAGTTGTTTGATGCCGGCCTTGGAAACGACCTCTCCGAGGAGGTTGTCCATGCCGCCGCCCGCGCCCATCGCGCCGAGGAGGTAGTCCTCGAATTCGTCCCAATAGCGCGTGAAGCCGAGATAGGTGACGGACGGCCTTGCGTGGCGGTTGCCTGCGTAGTCGTCAAGGACGAACGCCTGCGTGAGCTGAATCGCACGATCCTGGCGGTAGTTGGTGTGCATGATGGAATCGCCATCCTTCACGCCCTCGTAGCCGTCCACGACGCAGCAGGGGATGTATTCGTCGGTCATCGGGGTGCCGTCGGGGGTTTTGTCGCTATCGTAGGAGGCCTTGATTGCGTCCTCGACGGACTTTATCTTCTTGCCTTCGGCGGAAACGATGCAGTTGTATGCGAGGTCGGTGAGGGTCCAGTTCTTGACGCGATCCATGCCGTAGTAGCGCCCCATTATCGTGCCGATTGTACAGTTGCCGACTGCGGCCATTTCCTGCTTGAGGCGTGCGATATACTCAAGTGTAGAACGCGGGGGTGTGTCGCGTCCGTCGAGGAAGGGATGAATAACAATCTTTCCTTCGGGGTTCTCTTTGCGCGCGCGCTTCATCAGTTTGTATAGATGCTCCTGGTGCGCATGGACGCCTTCATCCTGCAAGAGACCGAAGAAGTGGAGTTGGGAGTTATTTTTCTTCCAGTTTTCGATGAGGTTCGCCCACTTGGGACTTTCAAAAAGCGAGCCGGAGGAGAGACCATCGTCGATGCGCTTCAATTCCTGCACTACGATGCGGCCCGCGCCCATGTTGAGATGGCCGACTTCGCTGGAGCCCTGGTAGCCGTCAGGCAGGCCAACCGCCTCGCCGCAGCAGTCGAGAAGGCAATGCGGATAGCGTGCGCGGATTTGATCTATGACGGGGGTTTGCGCCGCAAAAGCACTGTTGCCTTCCTTGCGGGGATTGACTCCCCATCCATCGCGGATAACCAGAACTACAGGTCTCATTTCACTATTCCTTTTCCTAAAAAACTTTGGGGGATTATACCACGTTTGCCGGAAAACGTCAACGCCAACGCTTGTGCATCCAGAGGTATTGCGCCGGATATTTTCTTATGAATTCTTCCATTCGGTTGTTGAGCAGTTGAGTGGATGCCGCCACGTCCGCTCCTTTGGGGAATTGCACGGGTGCGCCGCCCACGAGCGCGTATTTGAAAGGGCCTTTTCTGACGAACGTTCCCACCACGATGCGGCGGCCGGTGCGTATTGCAAGGCGTGTGGCGGAGGTAAAGCATTTTGCGGGTCTGCCCATGAACTCGAGCGGCATACCTTTGGACGTATGCTGGTCGATCAGAATAGTCATCGCCGCGCAGTCGCTCTCCCACTGGCGCATTATGTCGGTGGTGAAGCCGTGGTTCTTGTCGATTACTGTCACAGGGCCGCGGAAGTGGTGCTTTTTCATCCAC